>JAIKYU010000117.1 GCA_024682835.1 Lachnospiraceae bacterium
AGATATTTCCTTGCGCATAATGGATATCCATTGCTCCAGTGTGCCAAAGCATATACCGGACACTTTCACGGACGAAGAGATTGACCAAATAATTTCTGTGGTGGATCGGGACAACTCCGTTGGAAAACGTGATTACGCTACCATTTTATCAGCTCTTGTACTTGCTGCCTTCGTGGATAGTGTGATATGATATGCTTGTCTTTATCGAAAGTTTTATGAGTACACCAGTCCATAACCGATATGAAGGAGCAAGTATGGTTCCTTGTAATATGTTTCTTTGACTGTGCTCCTTGTTCTAAAAAAGGCTGTTTTTCTCCTGATCAACGAGCAAACTATTGATCCGCCTTGTTTTTTATGATAGAATAATATTCGAATTGTGTCCGATACAGAAAGCGGCGTTCATTGTTTTGAATCCTTACGCAGATTTATGCCCGCGCAAGAATCAACGCAGGCGGTGAAAGCCGCCTGTATGGCAGCCTAAAACTATATTGCACAGAAGAAAGTTATAGAGATGGATCCCTCCAAGGAGAACGTCGAGAGAACAGGTTCATCAGTTCAAAAGAAGCCTAATCAAAAAACTTGAGAAAAGCAGGTATACAGAGACGGGTATGATGCCGCACTTACATATGCAAAGCGAAACGGGAATTGACTGGATTGTGGCCCATGCTGCCTCCATCTGTAAAGCATGAACGATTCCCCATTAGAAGTACGGCTGCCGTGGAGAGGAGCGATGAAAATGAAGGAACAAACATCTGCTGCAAATCAAACAGTCAAACTCCAGCCTTATCTTTCGCCATTGGCGGTCTGGGCTTTTTCGATCGGGTCAGCCATTGGCTGGGGCTCTCTTGTCGTCACCAGCAGCTCCTATCTCTCCCAGGCGGGACCAATTGGTTCTATTCTTGGTCTCTTGATCGGATTTGCCATGATGTTGATGGTGTCCGGCCATTATCATTTTCTGGCGAACCGCTATCCTGGGACAGGAGGTCTGTACAACTATGTGAAGCATCTTTTCGGCTATGACTTCGCTTTCCTGATTGCCTGGTTCATGTTCCTGATCTATGCATCGATCTTCTGGGCGAACGCCACAAGCATCCCGCTGTTCGCACGTTTTTTTCTGCAGTCGGCCTTTAAGTGGGAGTATCTCTTCACGGTCTTCGGCTACGAGGTTTACCTTGGCGAAGCTCTTGTGACCCTGGCGGTGATGTGGCTTGTCGGTTTTCTGTGTATGAAGAGCAAAAAGGCGACCGCCCGGGTCATGGTTGTAATGGTGCTGCTCTTCTCCGTTGGCATTACCGTCTGCTTCGCTGTTGGCATGATAGGTCACAGCCGCTCTGAGATGACCATGAGTCCGGCTTTTCTTCCTGATACTGGTGTCCTCCGTCAGGTTATTCGCATTGCCTTTATCTCACCCTGGGCTTTTATCGGATTTGAAACCGTGTCTCATTCGGCTGAGGAATATAAATTTAGGCACAGCAATTTATTCCGTATTCTTGTCATCTCCGTAGCCATCACCACCGCATTGTACATCTTTGTCGTCCTTTTGAGCGTTACCGCTTATCCGGAGGACTGCTCTGGTTGGATGGATTATATCAGCCGATTGGACGAATTCGAGGGGATTGCAGGTCTTCCGGCCTTTTATGCGGCGCACTATTATCTTGGGCAGGCCGGCGTCAATATCCTGATGGTGTCCCTGCTGGCGCTTGTTCTTACCAGTCTGATCGGTATGCTGCACGTCTTGAGCCGCCTGTGCTATGCTGTAGCCCAGGATGGTATTCTGCCCAGACGTTTTGCCAGCCTTAATGATAAGCAGATTCCTGTTCATTCAATCCTTCTGGTGCTGCTTATCTCTATGCCCATTCCGTTCCTTGGAAGAACGGCAATCGGGTGGATCGTGGATGCCACCACATTCGGGGCCACTATGATCTACGGTTTTGTGTCTGTTGCTGTGTTTAAGGCATCGAGGCAGGAAGGCGTGAAAAAGAATCACCTGATTAGCGGATTCTGCCTGTTCATATTGGCAGCATTTTCCATATTCCTGCTGTTCCCAAACGCATTCTCCGATTATACCATCGCAACGGAAACTTATGTGCTTATGGCTGTCTGGTCATTTCTTGGGGTGCTATATTTCAATCAGGTCATCCGTAAGGATCATGACAGAAAATTTGGGAAAGCCATCATTGTCTGGGTTTTCCTGCTTGTCTTTATCGTTCTGATGGCAATGACTTGGGCGGAAAGGTTGAATGAAGACAGAGAAAACACCATCGTAGCGGAAATCTCCGCCTATATGGATGGCACGGCAGACACCGAGATTCTCGAAAAGAGCAAGGATGAGTTTCTTGCGGTACAGCTAAAGCGGCTCCATGACGCTGACGACACCAGTGTTTTTGTGATCGTCGGTTTATTTGGTCTGTCCCTGGTCGTCATGCTCGTTAATCATATTTCAATGGAAAGGTGGGAGAAAAAAGCTGAGAAGGAGCGTGATGAGGCTCAGGCAATCGCTCTTACGGATCCCCTGACCGGAGTCAAAAGCAAGCACGCTTTCCTTTTCCGTGAGAAGGAAATTGATGCTTCCATTAAAGCCGGAACAGCAGAATCGTTTGCTGTCGTTGTCTGTGATGTGAATGGTCTGAAGGTGATCAATGATACCCTTGGCCACAATGCGGGCGATGGATACATTCAAAGCGCAAGCAAGATGATCTGCGACATTTTCCAGCACAGCCCGGTTTTTCGAACTGGTGGAGATGAGTTTGTGGTGATCATACGCGGGCGCGATTATATTATCAGGAAGGAACTGGTTCTGGCGCTGCATGACCGCTCGGTGGAGCATATCAGTAAAAATGAGGTTGTTGTTTCGGGCGGTCTTTCGGAATACAACCCCGGAGTGGATAGCAGCTTTCACAATGTGTTTGAACGGGCAGACACCTTGATGTATGAAGAAAAGAAGCTGCTCAAAGGCATGGGCGCTATTTCGAGGGAGGACGCCGAGGCGGCTGCGAAACCCATTTTCCCGAAAGATGAAGACGCGGAGATTATGAATCTCAAGCGTCACATACTGATTGTCGAGGATGAGCAAATCAATCAGATGATTCTGGGAAATATGCTCGGGGAAAGTTATGAAGTCCTGTATGCCTCAGACGGAATCGATGCATTACAGCAGGTCAAAACCCATAAAGACGATCTGGCCATGGTACTGCTGGATCTGCAGATGCCGCAGATGGGCGGAATGGAAGTACTGAAGGTGATGAAAGAAGAGGAGGAACTCAAAGGGATACCAGTCATCGTAATGACGGCTGACCAGAGCGCGGAGGTCGATTGTCTCAAGATCGGAGCCATTGACTTTATCCCCAAACCTTATCCTTCTGTTGAAATCGTTCAGACTCGCGTCAACCGGTGCATTGAGCTTACTGAAAAGCGCAGCATCATCCAATCCACGGAACGCGACAGTCTGACAAATCTGCTGAACATCGACTATTTCCTCCGCTATGTGCGGATGTACGACCAGCAATACAGCGATATGCCGATGGATGCCATTGTGCTGGACGTCAACCATTTCAACATGCTCAATGAACGCTATGGGAAGCAGTATGGGGACAGCGTGCTCGCCCGGATCGGCAAGCGTATCCGTCAGATATCCCGTGAGGTCGGTGGGGTGTGCTGCCGTCGCGGAGCGGATACCTTCTTCATTTACTGTCCTCACAGGGAAGACTATGAGAGCATACTGGACAAAGCATCAGAGGACCTTGTCGATGAGGAAGTGTCTAAGAACCGGGTCCGCCTTCGCATGGGCATATACTCCCAAGTGGACAAATCCCTTCAGATCGAGCGCCGTTTTGACTACGCGAAGATTGCCGCAAATACGGTGAAAAACGGTTATCGGAAAGCTATTGGCATCTATGATACAAAGATGCATGAGGCAGAGCTCTACAGGGAACGTCTCCTGGAAGACTTCAAACCATCTCTGGAAAACAATCGTTTCATGGTATACTTCCAGCCCAAATATGATATCCGTCCTGAAGAACCTGTTCTGGCCAGCGCGGAAGCGCTGGTACGATGGAATCACCCTGAGCTTGGCTTGATCAGTCCTGGTATATTTATCCCGCTGCTTGAGGAGAATGGCCTGATCCTGGATTTGGATCAATTCGTATGGCGTGAGGTGGCGGCAAGGATTCGGGATTGGAAGGATCGCTTCGGCTTTGCAGTGCCGGTGTCAGTGAATGTATCCCGCATTGACATGCTGACGCCGAACCTGAAGAAAATTTTTAAAGAGATCCTGGAGGAGAACAATCTCAGCCCGGACGATCTGATGCTTGAAATTACGGAGTCGGCCTATACCGGCAATTCTGACCAAGTCATCTCCACAGCCAAGGAACTGCGCGGTATGGGGATGGGCTTCCGAATCGAAATGGACGACTTCGGCACCGGTTATTCGTCGCTGGGTATGCTAACTCACCTGCCGATCGACGCACTGAAGCTGGATATGAGCTTCATTCGCAATGCCTTTGGAGAAAACAGGGATGTGCGGATGATCGAACTGATCATTGACATTGCGGATTATTTGCATGTACCGGTCGTGGCTGAAGGCGTGGAGACGCAGGAGCAGTATCTGGTTCTGAAGGCGATGGGCTGCGAATATGTGCAGGGCTATTACTTCTCAAAGCCTGTGCCTCCTGAAGACTTTAGCCGTTTCCTTGTTGAGCGGGCAGAGGTCAAATATGATGTAACTCCGGTAACCAGAAAAACATACATGAGTATCTCTAAAGCGCTAAGCAGCGATTTCGAGAGCATATTCTATGTGGATGTTGCCACGGACTACTATCTCGAATTCTTCACCGGCCCAGACGGTGATCTTGAAATACTTCCTGGAGGAATCGATTTCTTTAGGGATGCACGGGAGAAAATGCTGGAAGGGGTGAGTGAAGCCGATTCGCAGAAGCTCAGAGAAGCAACCAGCAAAGCGAGCCTGATCCAACTGGCTGAACAGGAAGAAGCCATTCACCTCTCATTTGCCAAGCTGAAAAACGGAGTGCCTGTCCCTTATTCCCTCCAGACAATACGAACGAGAGAAAGCGATCATCATCACCTTGTCATAGGTATCAGGCGGGAATAAGAAAAGCAAACTTGGATGGAAGGAGCCCTTTATGAGTTAGAAAAACGATGAAAAAGTCAGGCGCACCATAAAAGAAACGCCAAAAACCAAAGAAGTGCCGAAGAGCATCACTGCTCCCCGGCTTCCAACAGTCTGCCCCTTCCCCATGGTGGCTGGGTTAAATTGTGATCGTCACCCCACCCTTTAGCTGTACTTCGTAATTCTGGTCGTTGACCACCACCCTGTCTAAATACCGGATGACCATTTCGTTGTCATACACCACCACCTGGCCATCCACGATCACGCCTTCGTGATATCTTGGCTTCGTGAGCCTAAAAAACTCGTCCTCATCAGCACACGCGCCCGGCTCATGTTCTGTCCGTTTCACTGTCACACGCTCTCCGCAACCGTCCCTTGTACGTCCATCGAAGGATGATGTGGTGATGGGCTCAAGCATCTCAATCAGTTCCAACAAGAAACGCAGATGAACTTCCTTATTGGCGTGCCCCGCTCTCTCCAAGAGAAGGGTATCCCGCCGAGCGTGTTCCTCCGTGATTTGTTTTTCCAGCAGTGCTGTGTCCCCACCCGCCTCTTGAATTGTGGCAAGCTGTTCCTCCATCCTTTTCTCCGCGTCTTCCGATGCCCCAATCAACGCATCGATCCTTCGCATCTCGCCTTCCCGTATCCCTATCCCAACTCGCTCAGGGTTCAGAAAAAAGTAGGGGTAGATGATGGGATCTGTATCGCAATGCGCTGCTGCTGGCCGCCGGAGAGCACCGTGGGCCAGGCGTGGGCGCGGCTTGAAAGGCCGACCTGCCCAAGCAGCTCTATGGCCCGCGTCTCCGCGTCCTGCCGAGGCATCTTGAGGATGCGCGTCGGCGCGAGGCACAGGTTGTCCATCACGTCCATCTCGGAAACCAGGTGGAACTTCTGGAACACCATGCCCATGCGTCGGCGAATCTTATCCACGCGCGCACCCTTCGCGGTGATTTCTTTCCCGTCGATGAAGATTTGTCCCGCGTCAGGCTTTTCCAGCAGGTACAGCGAGCGCAGGAACACGCTCTTGCCGCA
>JAIKYU010000120.1 GCA_024682835.1 Lachnospiraceae bacterium
ACCGAGCGTGTCAATAACCGTATTCTTAACGATTATGGACTTCATTCCCTGGTTGTTCACTCAGCCAGACGTTACTCCTTCATCATTATGGTCATCGGCATCTGCATCCACCTTGATGCCAGATACAAACAGAAGAATCCCCGCCTTAAAGGATCATAAGCAATAATCATCGTCTCATAATCCTTGTTTTCGCGGCTGCCTCAGCATCCGCGCCTCTTTGCGTTGCCTCTGTTTTGCCTCTCCCCTTTCCGGTTCAGAGTTTTACTCACTTTCTATGGCCAATTTCCTGCTATGCATTGGATTATGCACAAATCCGCTCTTAAATCCGTGAGTTTCCGAGACTACTCTGCGTCAATTCATCCGGGTCGGACTGACCGCGTCCCCGGCGCCTTCCAGCTCCTCCTTCGGAACCGTATCCGGCGCATCGACGTAGGTATTGTTCTCTTCCTTATAATCACTGACCACCACATGGCTGTACGGGATACTGACGTGCTTCCTCTCAAAGAGAAGCTTGATTTCCCTCAGCAGGGCCCTGCGCGCCTTTTTGCGTCTTTCGCTCGAGCACATGATGGAGAGACGGAGCATAACACAGCTGTTCTCAAAGGAGTTTACACCCTCATATCTGAGGGGTCCCGCAATGCCGGTGATCCTCGGCGCGATGACCGGAAGCTCCCTGTTCAGAAGTTTCTCGATCTCCAGAAGATCCGTCTCATAAGGGACAGGCACCATAAGCAGCTCCTTTACCACTTCCCCTTCTGTCCTGATGAGATCCCGGACAGAGGAATTGTTAAGGAACTTGGTATCTCCGTTGAATTCGATCTTCGTATACCGGAGTCCGATCTCCTCCACCGTTCCGTACCAGCTTCCCACTGTGATCCAGTCGCCGATCTTATAAGTACCTTCAAAAATGATGAACAGTCCGGCAACGATATCGCTGATCAGATCCTTTGCCCCGAAGCCGATCATCAGCGACAGCACGCCGGCAGATGCCCAGAGCGCCCTCGTATCGATGCCGAATTTCGCCAGTCCTATATACAGGAAGATCAGGGCGCAGGCATATTTCAGGGCACTCCGCAGAAGAAGGAGGATCGTCTCGCTCCTCATGTCGGAGATCTTCGCGATGTGGTAGAGGGTCTGATTCAGCAGTTCCCGGAAAACGTACAGCACGCAGAGGAGGAAGAGACAGTATGAGAAGGAAAACAGATGCAGTCCCTTCTCCCAGTTTCCGAGAAGTACATAGGAGAAGCCGTCCAGTCCGGTTCCCTGCGTTATCCCGGCATAGATCAGGACGGTCTCAAACAGGAGGAACACCACCGAGAATGCCAGAAGCAGGCGGTAAATGATCCCTCGGATACGCATTTCAGGAGTCTGCTCTTCCACCGGAACGGCGCTTTGTTTCTTCCAGCGGGCCTCAAACCCGTACTTCTCTTCCGCCTTTGGCAGGCCTCCCCATAAGCTCCATGTCCCGGCTTTTTTCAGGTTCACGCCGGTGACGTTCCGGTTCCCGCCTGCTTCCGTCTGCTCCGCTGCCCCGGCCAGAACAGCTTTCCTGTACCCGCGCTGTGAAATAAGCACGAGGAGGAAATATGCCGCGGCGCTGAACAGGGCCAGGACGCAGGAAATCGCCAGGGCGCCGGAGTTGTCCGTACTCCGCAGCAAAGGCATCAGATACAGGTTCTCCGACCGGCTGACCCCCGTATAGTAGGTCTCCCCGTTGATGGTGAGGATCCCATTGTAGTTGTCTTCGATTTTTCCGGCATCCAGGCCCAGCTCCTCGGCGCTTGCATTTTCATAGCCCAGGCCAGTGGTCGCGACGATCTTCATCGTATTCTTATCGATGGCCAGAGCATACCTGGGGATCCCGATCACAAGGTTGTCCAGGACACCCTGAACATTAATGGGATCCAGTAGCCGGTCTCTGAGCTGCGGATCAACGGCGATCTGGACAAACCCGTCGCAGAGATCGTTCTCATCCCGGAGGCTGACTCCGATATACTGCCTTCTCTCGCCGAAGTCATCCGTGCGGACGTCCTGTATGACATACTCCTTCCCGTCCAGGAGCGGCCGGAAAGCATAGGACGGAGCCGCTTCGTCGGTGCTCAGCGTGAAATGGTCATAGGGTGAGTTCGTGACGATCACTTTTCCCTTTTTGTCATAAACATAGATATATTCCACATCCAGATCTCTGGCAAGCTCCGCCATATCTTTTCTGGTGAGGTGTTCCTTTCCCTGCTTCCGGACCCGGTCCGCCGTAAGCCGGCATTTCTCGAGATACTGCTCATCGAGCCAGCCCGCCAGTCTCTCACTGTACCGGTGGTAGGTATTCAGGGTCTCCACCGCAGCCTCGGCGTGCTCGTTCATGGTCGCGATGTCCCCGGTCACGTCCATCATGGTCTGGTAATACCAGAAGACCCCGAACAGAACGATTACCGATATGGCCCCATAGGAAGCCAGCTTCTTGCGGAACATCTCCGGTGCTTCCATATGCCGGATCAGGGAAAATCCGACATAACGGACAAAGACCCACGCGAACACGAAGAAGAACAGCGTTGAAAAGAAACACCGGAATACGACAAACGCCAGCGTTTCATAGAGGGTCACGCCGCAGATGATATAAGTATCTCCGTAGGAAAAGACCGATCCGTATACGCCAGCGTCCACCGCGGCGTAGTACCTTTCGGTGTCCGGATTCCGCATGAAAAAGGTGTGGGGGAAAAACAGATAATATTCCTCCGGCAGATCCTTCCGCGTGATCTTCCCGTGAAGCTTTTTCAGATCGGGGATCGCCTCCCTGTCCAGCTTCCCCCACAGGGGATGCAGCTTTTCTCCGACGAATCGTTCGTCCGGATGCGCGAGGATCGTATAATCATTCTGTGAGACGACGATCACATGGCCCCTGCGCCCCACGCGCAGCTTGGTGATCCGGTTCATCCAGAATATGGTCTCACTGATGACGGTCTCAACATTTTCTTCCTCATCCCAGGCCTGGTCATCCGCCAGCTCCCTGCTCGCGCGCAGTATCCGTCTCCGGCTTTTTTCCAGACTGACAGAGATCTCCCGGAGGGCGTCTTCGTTTTCTTCAAGCTGCGGAAGCAGCCGGGATGCCTGAATGATGGCGCGCTCCACCTGCGGGTTCAGCCTCATTTCGATATCATAACTGTAAAACCTGAAGGAAATGAACGCAAAGATCCCGGTCAGGAGCGCAAGAAGAATGTATAAGCCTGCTTTTGTTCGCGAAACAACTGATTTCATAGAGTTTCGTTAACCCTCATTTGTTCTGATACGCGGCGATTCTCTTTGCCACGTTATCCTTGATGTTGTTGTAATAAAATGTGTAATCACCGTTGTGGAAGCTCTGTGTGCCGAACACATCGGGCATTCCCGTCATGGGCTCATGATCGGCGTTCGTCACAACCACGCCGCGTTCGGGAACCACCTGGGCATCCGCGCCGATGTCCCTGATCTCGGTCTCACCGGTTTTCTCATTCAGCACGAGAGAGCCGAGGTTCTCGCCGGCCGGCGCATAGGTATCGTCAAGCCTCCAGTTCAGGGGATTGATGCTGATGGCATTCGGCATCACTACGGCATTCGGAGCGTTTTCCTCCACATTCCTGGGACCTTCGATGTTCCAGCTGACGATAACGCCCGTGTCGCTCTCGCCTGTGGCGAACTTCAGGTGCGGGTTGGCTTCAAGCTCATCCTTTGTAACAGAGAAGCCCAGGACGTAGGCCGCCACCATACGCTCATAATAATCGGCATGCTCTTTGAAATAATTCTCAAGCACCAGCGTGCAGATGCCGGAGCCCTGACTGTGAGAAGCGATGATAAACGGACGGCCGTTGTTGCAGTTCTCAAAGTAGTAGTCGAGGGCCGCGGTTATATCGGCATAAGGGGTATTGTTTTTAAGGGCATTGCGTATGTCGCCGGTCTTTCTCCAGGAATCGATCTGGACCCTCAGGCTGGCCTGCCGGTAGTACGGAATGAATACGTTTGTGGAGTCCTCGTACACGCTTGCCATAAACCTGTGGTCGATGTTTTCAACGCCGTCCCGCCGTTTTCGAAGGCTCCGCCGTGAATCCACACCATGACAGGCTTTTTGCCTGCGGATTCCCCCTCTGCCTTCCAGATATTCAGGTACAGGCAGTCTTCCCCCTGAAAGTAGAGGGAAGCCTTTTGTCTGTATGCCTCGTTCTGTCAGTTCACTTTTTTTCCGCAGAAATACACGTCCCGCGGCATGTGGTGGCTGAAGCCCTCATAGGCCGCAAGGCCCGCCTCATCACCCACATAGA
>JAIKYU010000127.1 GCA_024682835.1 Lachnospiraceae bacterium
GCCTGTTCGACGAGCCCCTTACCGGTTACGGCAAATGCCCGGATCCTGTCGTCAGCCGCTGTCGCGTTGATCATATAGTCCATGTTCATTCCGCCTTTTCGTAGCATAGATCAGTCACAGCAATGGATAGCGATGACAATATGTTATTATACACCAGTCATACCGGAAGCACCACCTGTCCGCAAGACCGAAAAAAAGGAAAAACATGCGGAATTTCATCAAAAAATGAATCGTGGTATGATAGAATGTAAGAAGCAGCATCCGGGATGGTTTCTTAGAATACGATCATGTTGTGGTATCATATGAGCGTTCAAAAGGAGGAAGATCTCATGTTTGATTTTAAGTATTTCACCCCCACAAAAGTTGTATTTGGCAGAAACACGGAAAGCCGTGTGGCGGATCTCGTAAAGGAATTCGGCGGCACGAAGATCCTGATCCATTACGGCGGAGGGAGCGTTGTCCGCTCCGGTCTTTTGAAGCGTGTGACGGATACACTGGATTCGGCCGGTATAAGCTATGTGACGTTGGGAGGAGCCGTGCCCAATCCGCATCTGGGCCTTGTATATGAGGGAATAGAGCTTTGCAGAAAAGAAAAGGTCGATTTCCTTCTTGCTGTCGGAGGGGGAAGTGCCATAGATTCGGCCAAGGCCATCGGCTATGGCGTCGCAAACGAGGGGGATGTGTGGGACTTCTATGATTATAAGCGAAAGGCTGCGGGCTGCCTTCCCATCGGGGTCATCCTTACAATCGCCGCAACAGGAAGCGAGATGAGCGATTCCTCGGTTATCACAAAGGAAGAAGGGCTCGTGAAGCGCGGCTACAGCTCCGATTACGCCCGACCGAAATTCGCAATCATGAATCCTGAGCTCACCATGACGCTGCCTGATTATCAGACAGCCTGCGGATGCACCGATATCATGATGCACACGATGGAAAGATACTTTACCAATGGCGGAAACATGGAGATCACGGATGCCCTGGCGGAGGGCCTTTTGCGTACGGTAAAGAAGAATGCGCTGATCCTTCATGAGGATCCCAAAAACTATGATGCACGTGCCGAGGTAATGTGGGCAGGGAGCATTTCGCATAACGGGCTGACAGGATGCGGAAACGATGGCGGAGACTGGATGACGCATAAGCTTGAACACGAGCTGGGCGGTCTGTATGATGTGGCACATGGCGCGGGTCTTGCGGCGATATGGGGAAGCTGGGCGAGATATGTCTACAAGGATTGCCTTCCCAGATTCAAGAGGTTCGCACAAAATGTCATGGAGGTGGAGAAGGTCGGAAGTGATGAAGAGATCGCGCTTGCCGGTATAGAGGCCTTGGAGGATTTCTTCAGGCGTATCGGGATGCCGACCAATCTTCGTGAACTGGGTGTGAAACCCACTGAGGACGAACTGGCGCTTATGGCAAAGAAGTGCGCGATCGGTGTCGGCGGAGAAAAGGGTTCCGCAAAGGTCCTGAATGAAGAAGCCATGCTTGCCATTTATCGCGCAAGTATGTAATCAGCCTGTGTGCTGCATGGATGCTCGGATAATCTGGGAGGCAGACTCGAGCCGTATGCCTGAAAAGCGCGGAAAAGCAACGGATGGGTGAAGCAGACAGCAATTTGAGGCTGTGCGTCATGAGAGAGCAGGACACTTTCTCTGTCGACGCGGACATGAATCTGACGGAACCTGTAATCCAGTATTTCCGTACTTGTGTCCGTCTGCGATGAGACAGAGACGATTCGGGAGAGGGGACGGGATTGCTCGAGAAGTTTTTGATATGCGGACTGCCAGATGTTGAGAAGTCTGCGATCGACAGCATACCGGTAAATCCCCTCCTGTTCCATGCCGCTCACATGACAGGCAAAGATACACGAAAAACCCGGACACAGGAAAATGGTATGCGAGAAGCGTCGGTCCCTTTCCTTCCTGCAGTAATAGGACTCGATCATGCCGGAGAGGTATAACGGCGCCCAGCTGCGGATCGCATCCGTCATTTCGTCGAGATTCCGATCGATGTTGTGGATGATGCGGATGTGGATTCCCTGTCTGACACATCGTGCCATAAGTGCTTCCCAGCGCCTGAGGAAATCGGGGTCGCCCGTCATCCAGGACATATTCTGATCAGAGTACAGCCAGAGTTCCTTTGCCTTGCCGGTGATGGCACCGTCAAGTAACCTTGCCACTGCCTCCCTGAGACCGGCGGCTCCGAAATAATCCTGCTCCTGAGCCACTGAACTGCCGCCCGGTTCCGGGGAGGATGATTCCTGCCGCCCCTCCGGAATCGGAGACATTGGCAGATCATAGATCCCCGCAGACGCATTGAAGGCCTCCAGCAGCTTCTCTGCAGCGGAAATACTCCCGCTGCGTTGTACATCAAAGTCGCAGAGCCATTGTAGAAACGCCTTGTCATCGATCTTGTCCGCAGGATGCTGCATGATTTCCGAAAGCTGTTTCAGCTGGTTCATCTGAAGAACACGGTTCCACAGGATCTCCGCCAAAAGCGCAGCTGTCTCCGGATTATTCTTCGGGGTACGTGTTCCACTCCGATAGCGGCTTATAAGAGATGCGTCCAGATTGAGCAGACGGCTTAATCCGTTTCCCGTAACCCCCGTCAGACGCATGACCGCATTCAGTCTCTCCGCAAAAGTCGAGGGATTGCCGGCTGGTTCATCCGCAGGCAGAGGATCGCCCTCTTTTTCCGTGAGCCAGAACAACAGCGTTTTCTCCATATCTGTAGATATCTCTGCGGATCCGGCGCTAATCAGGGAAGAGAGCTCCGTGAGCTTTCCGTTCTCCCGGGCATAAAGGCATATACCCCGAGAAAGTTTCTGAGCCGTAGGACTTTCTGATCCCGCCAGCATACGGGCTCCGCTCCTCAATCTGCTGATATTCGTGCGGTCGAATCCGGCGTAGGGCGCAAGCTGTGCCGCAGTGATGCCGAGACAGTCCATTAGTTCCCTCAATCTCTCCATAAACGCCCCCGTTTTCTGATATTGATTACTCTATCACGGACTCGGAAATCGCACAAGCGCAGAACACTGTTGCGTCTTTTCTGTTTCCGTTTCCGCCTCACCCGCTTTGCCGTCTCACAGGGATAGCGTGACAAAAATGGCATTGACAAATCGTGTCACATGATGGCTATTTTGTGGAAAGTGCGTGACAATGATACAAGATTTTACTACCAGACGTCCACGGAGGGACCGTCTTTTCAGCGCAGGGAGGTGAAAATGGGAACAGGACTGAGAAAAAGAGGTCTTAAGACGGAAAAGGCGGTAAAACAGATTCATACAGGGAAAGGAGAGAGAAGAATGGACAGCAGAAAATGGAAAACAGGTTGTTTGAGTGCCCTGCTTGCGCTGTCGATGTCGTTGTCGATGCTGCCGGCACCGGTGCTGGCAGCGGAGACGACTGGACCGGACAACACAACCGCGGCAGCCATCACCGCAGAGACGCCAGCGGCGACGGAGGCGGCCGTTACGGATGATACGTCAGAAAACACTTTGCTTCCGTCAGGAGAGCAGGAGGCGGATGTTGCAGGCGCGAACACGATTGCAAAGGCCGACACCGCGGAGGAAGACTTATCCGGGGAAGAGGCAGAGATCCCTGAACCGGTTGACATCGCGCTGTTTAATGAGACGATCAACAAGAGCTACACGCTGACGTCAAACCGTACCATCTCCGGAGACCTGCTGATCAGCGCTGATGTGGATCTGGCTGGCTATACACTGACGGTCACCGGGAATCTGCAGCATACGAACGGCAACATCAGGTTCAATAATGGTACGCTGTCGATCGACGGCGACTATATTGAACGGAGCACAGAAGTTGAAAACGGCGAGTATAAGGATTCCTGGGGTAAACTGTATTTCGAAAACGCGGGAGATTCTATGATCGTAAACGGCGATTTTATCGCCAAATCCTGTGTCTTTGGCTGGTTAATGGCCGGAAAGCTTGAAGTGAAGGGAGATTTGACCGATTATACCGGAAATACGATCTATGCGGACTACAATACGGAGAGCACCCATGTTACGACCTTCAGCGGTACAGGCAAACAGGTGGTTGATCTGAAAAACGATCACTGCTTCCATATCATCCATACCGTCAATACCAATGTTCAGTTTAAAAAGATTGGGTTTGAGACCATGGATCAGAATGTCACGCTGACCGGTGATGTGTCCGATATGCCTGACAAGCTGGATTTAAACGGGAAAACCCTGACGGTCAATGGCAACGTAACAAAACATGGTAGTTCTGACCTTCACCTGGCAAAGGGCACTCTTCACATTACCGGCAATTTCCAGCATGAAAATGGAAATATCTATTACGAAGAGGGTTCCCTGAAGATTGACGGCTCCTATATTGAGAGAAGTACGGAGGTTGAGAATGGGAGCTATAAGGATTCCTGGGGCAAACTCTATTTTGAAAATGAAAAAGACTCCATGGTAGTAGGTGGTGATTTCATTGCCCAGTCCTGCACCTTTGGATGGTTAAAGGCGGGTACACTGGAATGTAAGGGCAATGTGACCGACTACACCGGTAACACGATCTATGCGGATTACAATACGGAAAGCACACATGTTACCATCTTCAGCGGCACAGGGACACAGGTGGTTGATCTGCAGAAGGATCACTGCTTCCATATCATTCATACTCCC
>JAIKYU010000132.1 GCA_024682835.1 Lachnospiraceae bacterium
CCGAAGACCGCGAAAAGCAGATAGGCAAGCAGGAACTTAAAATACAGCGTCCGTTTCATACATTCCTGCTCCAGGCGCCGCTCTCTCTGAACAGCCGCAGCAGTTCCGCATCGATCTTTCCCTGTTCTGCCATCTCCGTCAGGATGTCAAAGGCCTCCTCCGACGACATCGGAGGCTTATACGGCCGGTCATCCGCCGTCAGCGCATCATAAATGTCAAGAATGGTCATCAGACGGACCTCCCGCGGCAGGGAGGCTCCCTGACGTCCTTCCGGATAACCGGAGCCATCCAGCAGCTCATGGTGCGCCTGTGCCCATGCCGGAACCTGTGCGTAAAGCCCTTCGAATTTCATCTCCGAGAGCATCTTTGATGTGTGTACGACGTGGGTCTTCATGATCTCCCGCTCGCTGTCCGTAAGGGTTCCGCGGGGAACCGTGATCGCATCCAGTTCCTCCTGATTCAGCAGCGGCACCTCGCTGCCGTCTGCGGCCAGACAGGGAAGCTTTGCCACGTCGGTAAGGGCATTGATCATCTCCTCATCGAGCACGCCTGTCCCGTTCGCCCGGAAAATCAGGTCCTGTGCCTCACGAAGCCGCCTTCTGTTTTCCTCCGCTTCTTCCTTCTTCGACGGATCCTCTGCCGCCCGCAGGCGTTCCATCAGATCGGCAATTTCCAGTTTATGACGGACGCCTGTTTCAAGCCGGCCAAGCCTCGTAGATTTATCCATAATGGCCAGGGGAATGACCAGCTTGCCGATATCATGAAGCCATACACTCATCAGAAACGGATCCCGCTCTGTGGCAGGAAACTTCTGCTCATCCGGAATATCCGCCGTTTCCATCCAGGTGAGGAAGTTTTCCGCGTAACGAACCATGCTCTTGGTGTGATTGGCATTGTAGGAGCTGCGGGTATCGATGGCTCCTACCATCACACGGACGAAGGAATGCAGAATATCATAGATTGAACGGGACAGCATGTTGTTGCGCAAACTGACTGCCGCCAGCGAAGCCAGTGAGGCAACGATCCGTTCGCATTCAGGCGGAAAGGCAACGATCTCCCCCTTTTCATCCTTTGCGTTGATCAGCTGCAGGACGCCGATGACATCGCCGTCCGTGGTGTCCGCGGGCAGCACTTCCATCGGCACCGCAAGCATGGATACCGTGCGGAAGTTATTCAGCCGGTCATACCTGCGGGAACCGGAAAAATCATACTGTTCATTCAGATAAACATCGGGAATGTTGATTTTGACGTGATCCAACGCGGCACAGGCACAGATATGACCTCTGGTCAGCGGAACCGGCGGCAGTTCGATCGTTCCGTCGCCTGCTTTTGCCATGAAATCGCGGGATCGCGTGATCATATAACGGTGACGGAGCGTCTCCCCTTCTTTGAGGTATACCGTTCCGCCATCACAATCGGTATAGTTGATTGCTTCCTTCAGGATACGAATGAGCAACCGGTCTATGTCACGTTCCAGTGTAAGAGAGGTTGCAATGCGGATCAGCCTGTCGAGCGTGTATTCCTTCATAATTGTCTTCTTATGCAAAAATCAGCGTTGTGCTCTCATAGGATTATTCAGGAAATCATCGTACGCCAGCCGGATCCCGTCCTCCAGCTCTGTCCGGTAATGCCATCCGAGGGCTTCCGCCTTGGAGACATCCAGCAGCTTTCGCGGGGTTCCGTTCGGCTTGGTGGGATCCCAGGCGATCGCTCCCTGATAACCCACCACCTTTGCAACGATTTCCGTCAGCTCCCTGATGGTCAGTTCCTTGCCCGTACCGGCATTCACCGTCTCGTTGCCGCTGTAGTTGTTCATCAGAAAAACGCACAGATTGGCCAGGTCGTCCACGTAAAGAAATTCGCGCAGCGGCGAACCGTCGCCCCAGCAGACCACCTCCGGAAGTCCCTGTTCCTTTGCCTCATGAAAACGCCGGATCAGCGCGGGCAAAACATGGGAATGTGTCGGGTGATAATTGTCATTCGGTCCGTAGAGATTGGTGGGCATGACGGATATATAATCGGTGCCGTACTGACGGTTCAGGTATTCGCAGTATTTCAGGCCGGAGATCTTGGCCAGGGCGTAGGCCTCATTGGTGGGCTCCAGGGCGCTGGTCAGAAGACAGTCCTCCTTCATCGGCTGGGGTGCCAGACGGGGGTAGATGCAGGAGGACCCCAGAAACTCCAGTTTTTTAACGTTGTTCTCAAAGGCAGCATGAATGACGTTCATCTCGAGAATCATGTTGTCATACATAAAATCGGCAAGGGAACTCTGATTGGCCTCGATCCCGCCGACTTTGGCGGCGGCAAGAAATACATATTCCGGTTTTTCCTCCGCAAAGAATGCCTCCACGGCCTCCTGTCTCGTAAGATTCAGCTCCTGATGCGTGCGGGTGATGATGTTGTGGTACCCCTGTCGCTCAAGCTCCCGCACGATTGCGGATCCGACCATCCCCCGATGACCGGCCACATAGATTTTTGCCTGCTGCTCCATGAATGATCTCCTCCGGAGGGTGTATATCATTATTTTCCTATTCACAGAACCCCACCTGACATCATTTTATCACACATAATCCTTGCATTCAATTGTCCTATGTGGTAATATATACGAGCGGATTAAAGCGCAGGGTGCTTTTATCTGCGGATGGGGCTATAGCTCAGTTGGGAGAGTACTTGCATGGCATGCAAGGGGTCACGAGTTCGAATCTCGCTAGCTCCACGATCGCCACATGAGGGGTGGCAGGCAATGAGCAACTGGACGCGGAAGCTCGCTTCCGAGTGGACAGTTGCTCATTTTCGGATACACACACAGCGCCCTTCCTGCGCAAATCCGTATGACCCGGGCAGCATGGACGCGAAAGCAGGTACACACGATCTCCCATGAGTTGATATGACCGTTTCTTCACGAAGAAAACTGAATATGCCCGGATTGATCGCATGGCTTCTCTACGCCGTATCCCTGCTCCCGATCTGGATTCTCAGCCTGTATAATTTCCCCTCCGCAGACGACATCAATATGGGAATTCCCGCCCACGAAGCATTCACAGCAACCGGCAATATCTTCGCCGCGTGGGGAAAAGGTCTCTACATGGCCTGGTATGACTATCTGCACTGGATGGGATACTTCACCTCCACCGCCCTGATGTCCGTTCCCCCTTCCGTCTTCGGTGAACAGTTTTACTGTCTGGGCGTTCCGATCCTTACCCTCTCCCTCTCGGCGGCAACCGCCTTTTTTCTGTATACCCTGCTTGTCAGTCTGATCGGTATGGAGAAGAGCAGCGCCTCCGTCGTCACTGCGCTCACGCTCTTTTTTACCGTGCAGTCGCTTCCTCCGGGCACGCCCCGTCTGGAAGCCTTTTTCTGGTACTGCAGCGGCGCCAACTACATTCTGACCTGGTCTCTTGGTCTCTGTTTCCTGGCTCTGTTCGTCCGCGTCGGACTTTCGGATACGCGTTCGCTCCGACCGGTGATCCTCTGTTCGGCCATCGGCTTTCTCACGGGCGGCGGCAATTACATGACCGCCCTGACCTGTGCAATCATCACCGTTCTTACGCTGATATGGCTTGCCCTCCCGGCACACGGCGGAATCAAGGCGCCTGTTTTCCGGCGGCTCGCCGTTCCCGTCCTGTTCTTTCTCGCGGGCTTTGCGGCGAGTTGTCTCGCACCCGGCAATGCCGTCCGTGAAGAAATCGTTTCCGGTTTCGGTCCGGCAAAAACCATCGCCGTTGCGATCTATTACACTCTCTCGTTCTGCATGCGACAGTGGACCCGCCCGGAGCATCTGCTTCTGCTGCTGTTCCTCGCCCCTCTGTTCTGGCGTCAGGCACCAAAGGCACGGCTCTCCTTCCGTTTTCCGCTCCTTATTGTCATCCTCTCTCCCGGTCTGGCTGCCGCCAATATGACCCCGCCGCTTTACGCGCTCGGAAATATCGATGCCGGCAGGCTCCAGGCCCTCGCCTACATCCAGTATCTGCTGCTGCTTGTGCTGACGGAGGGTTATCTCATCGGCTGGCTGCGCATCCGCGTGCTGCGGCCTTTGGGGGACGCGGGAGCACACGAGGAAAATGATATGCGCTTACGGTGGTATCAGTCGACCCTGATCGCTGTTTTTGTCATCATTTCCGCCCTTTCCGCCGGAGTCAGTTCCGATTACTACACCGCAACGGAAGCCTTGCACGAGCTGGCAGACGGATCAGCCGCCGCCTATCGGGCGGAAAACGAGGCACGGCTGAACATTCTGAAAAACCCGGATGTCACGAACGCGGATCTCACAGCCTTTTCGCATCGCCCCGCCCTGCTCTTCTACTCGGATATCGAGGCCGATCCGAACAGCTGGCTGAATGACGGTCTTGCGCGCTATTATCACAAGGAACGTGTCCGGCTTATCCTGCCGGATTCCGTCAATTGAATATACAGCGGAAACTTTACTGAAAACAGCAACCAAAATCGATCGCGGATATCATGATCATCGCGATGATACAAACGAGGAGAATGACCGGATGAATCAGGATCAGACCTTTATTTCGGCAGTAGCCTGCGCAGACGGGGACAGAGACGAGCTGATTTCTTTTCTGACCCTCATCGAGCAGACGTTTACCGATCGATTTTCCCAGGGTGAGCTCATTCTGGTGCTGCGCGGCGGGGACTCTGTCAACCGGCAGGCCATTCGCGAGCATTTTGCGGCACATCCCACCAGACTGCTCACCTCCATTGTGACCATGGATGCCGCCAGCGGACAGGAAAGCGCCATGAATGCCGGCCGCGATCTGGCGATCGGCGACTACGTCTTCGAATTTGATGACATTCACATTGACTACGACCGGGAAACGATCCTTGGTGCTTACGCGAAATGTCACGAGGGCTTTGATATCGTCACCGTGCGGGATGACCGGAAATCACGGCTCACCTCCCGGCTCTTCTACCGGACCTTCAACCGTCTGGCAGGAAAGGGCGCCTCTCTGGGGCCGTCCACCTTCCGCGTTCTCTCCCGCCGTGCGATCAACCGGGTCAAGTCGCTCAGCACCTATATTCCCTACCGCAAAGCCGTCTATGAAAATGCCGGTCTTGCCTGCGCTGAGCTCACCTATCACTCCACCGACCGCTCCGGCATAAGCCGTCATTCCACCCAGAATGCACGCTCCGGTCTGGCGATCGATTCCTTCATCTACTTCACCAATCTGATGGAATGGATCTCCCTCGCGATCTGCGGGATCTTTTTTGCCATCGCGGTCGCTGTCATCATCTACGTGATCGTGTCTCTCTTCTCAGACGAACAGCTTTCCTCAGGATGGGTGTCCATCATGGGCTTCCTTTCCATCGGCTTCACCGGGCTGTTCGGTTTGATGACCATTGTCCTGCGTTACCTTTCCGCCCTGGTGGATCTCACCTTCCGCAGGCAGCGCTACCTGATCCATGATATCGAAAAAATCTCGGGAGTGTAAAGGGATGCCGCGCAATTACGATACCATCATTCTGGGAGCAGGACTGTACGGCCTGTATGCAGCGAAACTTCTCGCTCTCCACGGCAGAAGCTGTCTTGTGCTGGAGCACGACGCTACCGCCATGCGTCGTGCCACCTGGATCAACCAGGCCCGTGTTCATAACGGCTACCATTATCCGCGAAGTCTCTCCACCGCAAAGAAAAGCGCCCATTACTACCGGCGTTTTCATGAGGATTTTGATTTCTGCATCCGGCGGGATTTCCGGCAGATCTATGCCACCAGCGCCCAGTTTTCCTGGACCGACAGAGAACAGTTTATCGCCTTCTGCCGCGCAGCGGACATTCCCTGCAGAGAGCTGCCCGCCTCGGACTATTTTCACGAGGATCTGGTGGACGGCGCCTTTCTCACCGAGGAAGACACCTACGATGCCGGCATTCTGAAAGATTACTATCTTCAGGAGCTTGCTGCGTGCGCCGACCGTGTGACACTTGAATTTGATGCGCACGTCACGGAGATCTCCGCCGCGGACAGTGTTTTTTCACTCCGATACGATTCGCACGGCACCGCGGCATCGGCAAGCGCTCACACACTCGTCAACGCCACCTATGCTTCTGCCAATCAGGTTCTTCACCTGATCAATCGGGGGCTTCAGGCGACTGATGCGCCCGCGCTCCCGCTGTTTCCGATTAAGTATGAGCTCTGTGAGATCATCCTATGCGAGCCGTCGGAACAGCTTAAGGACATCGGCATCACAGTCATGGACGGCCCCTTCTTCTCCATCATGCCGTTCGGCAGGACGGGATACCATTCGCTGACTGCCGTCACACACACGCCGCATGTCGCCTGCCGGGAGGATCTTCCCGTCTTTCCCTGTCAGGAGGGAACCGGATGCTCCGCCGCACAGCTTAATAACTGCAACGACTGCCCGAACCGGCCCGCGAGCGCCTGGCCATACATGCGGCATCTGGCAGACAAATACCTGCTGCCCGAATATGCCTACCGCTATCACGGCTCGCTCTTTTCCATGAAACCGATCCTCCGCTCCACGGAGGTGGACGATGCACGGCCGACGACGATCCGGTCGGATTCGGTAAACGGCGCACGGCTTATCAGCGCGCTTTCCGGAAAAATCAACACAGTCTATGATCTGGATGAGGTGCTTCTATGAAAAAAAAGCTGCAGGTTGAGATTCTGTTTCCCGTTTTGAATGAACACAAACGGCTTGAGCGTGGCATCACGAAAACCATCGATTATCTGCACGCGCATCCTGCTCTTACGGATCGGGCTGATTTTCTTCTCACGATCCTCGACAACGGCTCCGACGACGATACGCCGGAAATCGGCAGGAGACTGGCAGACACTTACGAAGAGGTGCGTTACCGCAGGATCGAGGAGCGCGGTGTCGGCATCGCCTTCTATACCGGTGTACTCGCCAGCGAGGCGGACATCATCGGACAGATGGACATCGATCTCTCCACCGATATCCGCAACCTTTCCCGGGTGATTCGGATTTTCACCGCGCACCCTGAGGTCGATTACATCAACGGTACGCGTTTTTCGAGAAAATCCCGGACAATCGGCCGCAAGTGGTACCGGATGATCACCTCCATGGGCATGCTCTTTCTGCTTAAAGCCGTGTTCTTCATGCGTGCCACCGACGCGCTCTGCGGATTCACCTGGGTTCGACGGCCCGCTGCCGAGCGGCTGGTCACGGTGACCCGGCCCGAGCGCGGATGGTTTTATATGGTGGAGTTCCTGCTTCGCGCCGAGCGCATGAAGCTTCGGATTGTGGATCTCCCCGTGGTCTTTACCGAGGATTACAACACCACGGTTCATGTGGGCAATACCATCATCAATTATCTGAAAAATATCGCCAGACTCCGTCTGGAACTGTGGCAGGAGCTTCGATGAGTCTTATTGAAACCAAAGGTGTGCAGCACCGCTATGCCAGGAGGGATGAGGAGGGCAATATCATTCAGACCACTATGGCTCTGCAGAAGATCACCTGCGAGATCCGGGCCGGTGAATTTATTGCCATATTGGGGCACAACGGCTCCGGCAAATCGACGCTGGCCAAGCATCTGAACGCGCTGCTGCTGCCAAGCGAGGGTGCCGTTCTGATCGACGGAATGGACACACGGGACGATGAAAACCTGTGGCATATCAGGCAGCTCGCCGGTATGGTCTTCCAAAACCCGGACAATCAGATCATCGGCCAGATCGTGGAGGAGGATGTCGGATTCGGTCCGGAAAATCTCGGCGTTCCCACCGGGGAGATTCTCTCCCGCGTGGACGAAGCTCTTGCAAAGGTCGACATGCAGTCAAGGCGCTATTCTTCCCCGTCCAAGCTCTCCGGCGGGCAGAAACAACGCGTCTCCATCGCCGGCGTCCTCGCGATGAAACCCAAGATCCTGATTCTGGACGAACCCACAGCCATGCTCGACCCCGCAGGCCGTGCGGAGGTGCTCGCTACAGCCCATGAACTGAACCGCAGGGACGGCATCACCGTTCTACTCATCACGCATGATATGGATGAAGCGGCGGGGGCAGACCGGATCCTGGTCATGGACAGAGGACACCTTGTCATGAGCGGGACGCCGCGTGAAATCTTTGCCCGCAGTGAAGAACTGACTGCCATCGGTCTCACCATCCCGACCGTCACGCAGATCGCCGAAATCCTTCGGGCACATGGCATCACCATCGTCAAAACGCCGCTGACCAGGCAGGAACTGACGGAAGCGCTTACAGCCTATGCCTTCGCATTACATAACAATTGATATTTATTATGCCGCTGTTGTTTGTTTATAATAACATCTGATATTTATTATGACGCTGGAATTCGATCATGTGAACTGCATCTATGACGCGGAAACCAACCAGCCGGTGAAGGCGCTGTCCGATGTCTCCCTGACAATCGGCGGCGGTGAGTTTATCGGTCTGATCGGTCACACCGGCTCCGGCAAGTCGACCCTCATGCAGCATGCGAACGGTCTGCTCAAGCCGACAGGGGGACGTATTCTCGCGGACGGCACGGATATCTGGAGCAGGGATTATGACCGGCGTTCCCTGCGGGCGCGGGTGGGTCTGGTCTTTCAGTATCCGGAGCATCAGCTGTTTGAAACCGATGTGCTCACGGATGTCTGCTTCGGTCCGAAAAATCTCGGCAAATCAGCGAAGGATGCCGAGGCGCTGGCCAAGGAAGCGCTGGAACAGGTAGGCATCGACAAATCACAGTTTGCGCTGTCCCCCTTTGAACTCTCGGGCGGACAAAAGCGCCGTGTCGCCATCGCGGGCGTGCTTTCCATGCAGCCGGAGATCCTGATTCTGGACGAGCCGACTGCCGGTCTGGATCCGCGCGGCCGGAAGGAAATCCTGTCCCTGGTGAAACGCCTTCACCGCGAAAAAGGCATCACCGTTGTTCTTGTTTCCCACAGTATGGAGGATGTTGCCCGCTTCGCTGACCGCATTCTTGTCATGGATCACGGCGCGCTTCTCCTGAATGAATCCCCGGCAAGTATCTTTTCCCGCCGGGAAACACTGCAGCAGATCGGACTGAATATCCCGGAGACTCTCCTTCTGCTTGACGAACTGCGGCGTGCCGGACTCGGCACCGATGATCCGGCCATGCCGCTCACCCCGGAGGATACGGCGGAGGTGATTCTTTCATGGCTTCAATAAAAGACATCACACTGGGCCAATACTATCCCACGGAATCCGTCATCCACAGACTGGATCCGCGCGTGAAGCTTGTCGTCACGCTCGGATACATCCTCTCGCTTTTTCTCATCACGACCGTTCCGGGCTACCTGCTCGCCGCCCTGTTTCTTATCCTGTGGACCGGCCTCTCCCGCGTGCCCCTTCGCTTTATGCTGCGGGGCATGAAGGCGGTATTTCTGCTTCTGGTGCTGACCATCGTCTTCAATCTGTTTCTCACGCCCGGTGAGGTGCTTTTCCGGTTCTGGAAGCTTTCTGTCACCCGGGAAGGACTTCGTACGGCGTCCCTCATGGCAACCCGTCTCGTCTTCCTGATCGTCGGTTCCTCGGTTATGACCTTTACCACGACGCCGAATCACCTGACCGACGGTATGGAATCGCTGATGCACCCTCTGAAAAGACTGCATTTTCCCGTCCATGAAATCGCCATGATGATGTCCATCGCCCTCCGGTTTATTCCCATCCTGATGGAGGAAACGGATAAAATCATGAAGGCGCAGATGGCACGCGGCGCCGATTTTGAGAGTGGCGGCATCATTCGGCGCGCCAAAAATCTCGTCCCGCTCCTTGTGCCGCTCTTTATCTCGGCTTTCCGACGGGCAAACGATCTTGCCATTGCGATGGAGGCACGTTGCTATCGCGGGGGTGCGGGAAGGACAAAGATGAAGCCGCTTATCTATCAAACCCGGGATCTGGTTGCCTACGGGCTCCTGCTTCTTTACCTGGTGCTTTCCGTTGTGATCGGCAGAGATCTGCTGCATCTGCAGAATCTTCTCACAGGAGTCCTGGCATGGCGGATCTAGAGAACACAAACGGAATGACCGACCGGCGTCTGACCAATGTCTACCTGACGGTCGCCTATGACGGTACAGCCTATCACGGTTCGGCTCTGCAGGCTGGTGAACCGCAGACCATCGAGGCTTACCTGAACCGCGCGATTGTCGGCGCCACCGGAAAAGACACGCCTGTCATCGGCGCATCGCGCACCGATGCCGGCGTCCATGCCAGGGGTGCTGTCTACGTGTTTGCGACAGCTTCCCCGATTCCGGCTGACCGCTTTCTTTACGTGCTGAACCGGCTGCTGCCCGATGATATCCGCGTGGTTGAATCTCACGAGGTGCCGCTTGATTTCCATCCCCGAAGATGTACGGCGAGAAAGACCTATTCCTACCGTATTCTGAACACCCCGCAGCCTGACCCGACCCGCAGGCTCTATACCTGGCATGTGAGCCGTCCGCTGGATGATGCCGCCATGCGTGCGGCGGCCATTCCGCTCATCGGCGAGCATGATTTTTCAAGCTTCTGCAACGTTGACAGTACGGCACTTTCCCATGTGCGGCGCATCGACGCGCTGGATGTGACGCGGACAGAGGACGGCGAGGTGATCGAGATCCGCATCACCGGAAACGGCTTTCTTTACAATATGGTCCGCATCATTTCCGGAACCCTTGTGCAAATCGGCTGGGGGTGGCGTCCGCCGTCGGAAATGGGCGCTATTCTTGCCGCCGAAAGCCGCTCCGCAGCCGGCTGCACTGCCCCTCCGCAGGGACTTACGCTGGTGGGTTATCAATGGGGCGAAAAGGAGACATCATGAATTCATTTCCCTGGAAAAATCTGATCAGACCCGGTATCCTGCTTCTGTTTGTCGTGATCGGGTGCGCGGCAACCGCAAGATTTCTCTCCGGCGCAGAAACGCTTTCGGACTACGCGGAAAAGAATCCGGAGCTGGCTTACGGAACAGTCGCCGAGCAGGCGGCGGAGGCATCCTCTGTCGCAGATCCTGCGGTCAACACGGAAGCGGAAACCATCCTTCCGTCAGACGAAAATCCCGAGTTCATCGAGAACGTCCCGGAGCTGGTGGAAACGACGGTGGAAGGAGACGAACCGCTGACGTTCGAAACGGAGGAGACTTCAGCCGCAACGGAAACTCCGACGGCCGGCGAAGAGTCGGCGACTGTGCCGGAAACAACCTCATTGACCACCGGGCAGACAAAAAACATGTCGCCCGCGCTGTTCACTCCGGATGACGAGGATGTGCGCGAAGAACGTGTGACCTATGCCGAGGGTTTTTTCTACGAACCGCTCCCGGCCACCGTCTTCCGCCGGATGTCCGGTGTCTCCTATCCGGAAGATTGTACGGTGCCGCGCGATTCCCTGCGCTACCTCAACGTGCTATACATCAACTTTGACGATGAGGAGCAGGTCGGCGAGCTTGTGTGCAATGAGCAGATCGCGGAAGATCTGGCAGAGATCTTTTACGATCTCTACCGCGAGCGCTATCCGCTGGAAAGTGTCCGTCTGATTGATGATTTCGGCGGTGATGATGATGCCTCCATGCTTGCCAATAACACCTCGTGCTTCAACTACCGCACGGTCGCCGGAAGCAGCAGCCTCTCCAACCACGCCTACGGACTCGCCATCGACATCAACCCCCTGTACAATCCCTGGGTCAATCACGGCAAGGTCTCTCCGCCGGAAGCGGAACCCTACGCAGACCGCTCGGCGGATTTTCCGCATAAAATCACCAAAGAGGATTTCTGCTGCCAGTGCTTCGTCAACCACGGCTTCTTCTGGGGCGGCAACTGGAATAATCCCGACTATCAACACTTTCAGCGAAACTGAGCCGTGCAACAGCAAAAAAACCGACGGGCAAGCTTGCTTGCACCGTCGTTTTTTTTTGCTGTTATAGGGCGAAGCCCGGAGAACGAGAGAAAACGCGAAGCGTTTTCTCGAGTGCGCACGGCTCAGTTTCGCGCAGCTTTCCTCATGCAGTTTTCTCGAGTGCGCACGGCTCAGTTTCGCGCAGCTTTCCTCATTTAAGTCCAGCCGATTCATGCCTTCACATGAAAAAACCGACGGGCAAGCTTGCTTGCACCGTCGGTTTTTTATTTGCTGTTATAGGGCGAAGCTTGTTATACCAGCTCCAGTACCACCATCATCGCGGCGTCGCCCTTACGGGGACCGATCTTAATGATGCGGGTGTAGCCGCCGTTGCGGCTTGCATACTTGGGTCCGTACACATCGAAAAGCTTTTCGACCAGATCCACCTCTTTGGTGTTCTTCTTGCGGCCCTTGCCCTCCTGCGGCACCTCGGTGACAGGATAGAGCGTCCGAAGGAGCCTTCTGCGTGCGTTCATACGGGAAGGCTGATCCTTTTTGATCTCCTTTTCCACCGTGTCATACACGGTCACCTTCTTGCCGTCCTTCTCCTCCTTGATGCGGTGTCCGTCCGCATCCTTGCGCGGAACCTTGGCGGAAACCTTCACCGTCTCAAAATTGTCCTTTTCCTTCGCGGCAAGTGCGATCATCGGCTCCACGATCTTGCGGATTTCCTTGGCGCGCGCTTCCGTGGTGGTGATCTTGCCCTTATAGAGGAGCTGTGTCACCTGATTGCGCAGGAGCGCACGACGAACCTTTGTTGCCTTACCGAGCTTACGATACATAGCCATAATGAATCCCTTTCCTTTCTCTGACCGGCACGCCTCTGGCGGCCGCTTCCGATGCACATACGGACTTACCCGGAAGAAAACGGTTACCTATCCTGCTGCCGTCAAATCGAATCGTCGCCGCTTCGAAGAGACAGTCCAAGATCCTTGAGCTTGCCGAGCACTTCCTCCAGAGACTTGCGGCCCAGGTTTCTCACCTTCATCATATCGTCGCTCGTCTTGTTGGTCAGCTCCTCGACAGTATTGATCCCGGCGCGCTTGAGGCAGTTGAAGGAGCGAACGGAGAGCTCCAGCTCCTCGATGCTCATCTCCAGCACCTTTTCCTTTTCGTTGCTCGCAGGCTCCGCCATGACGGTCTGCGATTTCGCATTCTCGGACAGATCAATGAAAAGCGAGAGATGCTCGGAAAGGACCTTTGCCGCAAGGCTTACCGCCTCATCGGGATCGATGGTTCCATTGGTGTGAATGTCCAGCGTGAGCTTGTCAAAATCGGTCACCTGACCGACACGGGTGTTTTCAACCGTGACATTGACGCGCTCCACCGGTGTGTAGATCGAATCCACCGCAATCACACCGATCGGCAGATCCTGCGTCTTGTTGCGATCCGCATTGACATAGCCCCGGCCTCTCGTGATGGTCAGCTCCATGTAGAGCTTGGCCTCCTTGCCGGCAAGGGTCGCAATCACCTGGTCGGGATTCATGATTTCAATATCCTGATCCACCTGGATATCCCGCGCCGTGACAACCCCTTCACCGGAAAAATCAACGATGGCGATCTTGGCTTCATCCGTTGAGGAATTATTCCGGATCGCAAGGCTCTTGATATTCATCACGATCTCGGTGATATCCTCCTTGACCCCCGGCAGGGTCGTAAATTCATGGAGCACACCGTCAATCTTCACCTGGCTGACAGCAGCGCCGGGAAGCGAAGAGAGCATGATTCTGCGGAGGGAGTTGCCAAGCGTGAGTCCGTACCCGCGCTCAAGGGGCTCTACCACGAATCTGCCGTACCGCTTGTCTGCGGAAATCTCCGCCACTTCAATATTTGGTCTCTCAAAATCAAACATATTCGCTCCCTTCTGAACTGATGTTGACTGTTACGCTGTACAACTCAAGCTACGGTTTACTTGCTGTACAACTCGACGATCAGCATCTCGTCCACGGGGACGTCGATCGCTTCTCTCTGCGGCAGCTCTTTGATGGTGCCGCGCATCGCCTCTTTGTCAACCTCCAGCCAGGAGGGAATGAGTCTGCGTGAGGTGGCTTCCGCGATATCCTTGAAACGCTGCATGCTGCGCGCCTCCTCGCGAACCTCAATCACATCGCCGACCTTTAAGGAATAGGAGGGTACATTGACCTTTTTCCCGTTCACGGTCACAAATTTGTGAAGAACCACCTGCCTGGCTTCTCTGCGGGTCCGCGCGAAGCCCATGCGGAAAACGACGTTGTCCAGTCTCTTCTCAAGAAGAACGAGCAGGTTTTCACCGGTGGAACCCTTCATGCGGTCCGCACGGCTGTAGTAGTTGCGGAACGGCTTCTCAAGGACGCCGTAGATGAACTTGGCCTTCTGCTTCTCTCTGAGCTGCAGGCCGTATTCACTGACCTTACGGCCGCTTCTCTGAGGATTTCTGTGACTCTTCTTATCGTAGCCAAGGAATGTCGGATCCAGATCCAGTGACCGGCATCTCTTGAGTACAGGGGTACGATTTACTGCCATGATTCCTTCCTTTCTTTGTTGTTTACAGTTTGAAACCTTCCTCCAACACCTGATTCAACAGCATCTCCCGGCGCAACGGTCGTGTTGTGCAAGCCGGGTGCTGTGAACTCATTACACTCTCCGTCTCTTCGGCGGTCTGCAGCCGTTGTGCGGAACAGGGGTCACGTCGGTGATGCTGGTGACCGTCAGGCCGTTTGCCGCAAGCGCACGGATCGCAGCTTCTCTGCCCGTGCCGGGGCCCTTGACAAAAACGTCTACCGTTTTCAGGCCGTGAATGAGCGCAGCTTTGGTCGCCGTCTCACTCGCCATCTGCGCCGCATAGGGCGTGGACTTACGGGAGCCCTTGAAGCCGAGGCTTCCCGAGCTGGACCAGCTGAGCGCATTGCCCGCCGCATCCGTCAGCGTCACGATCGTGTTGTTGAACGATGCCTGGATGTGTGCCTGGCCGTGCTCAACATTCTTGCGCACACGGCGCTTATTTGTCTGTGCCTTTCCTGATTTCTGATTTGCCATTTTTTCCTCCTTTATCTCATCCGATCAAAGATACAGCTGATGATCGTACACGAAACACTTTTACTTCTTCTTATTTGCGATGGTGCGCTTCGGCCCCTTCTTGGTGCGCGCGTTGGTCTTGGTGCGCTGACCGTGGCAGGGCAGCCCCTTCCTGTGACGCATGCCGCGATAGCAACCGATCTCCTGCAGCCGCTTGATGTTCATTGCGACCTCTCTGCGGAGATCACCCTCCACCATGTAATCATCACCGATCACTTCGCTGATGCGCTTGACCTCTTCATCCGTCAGGTCACGGACACGCGTGTCCGGGTTGACCTTGGCCGCCGCAAGGATCTTGTTGGAGCTCGTCCGGCCGATGCCGTAAATATAGGTGAGTCCAATCTCGATCCGCTTGTCTCTCGGTAAATCAATTCCTGCAATTCTCGCCATTCTTTCCTCTCTTTCCGGCTCTTAAAGCACTTGATTGACTGGGCATTCCCTCCTTTGAGAGAACACCAACCAGACTGATCTTCATCCGGCTCTCCGATCCGCTGCACCCCTGAGGGTTTGTCGGTATCAAAAAGTGCACATGGATGAAGGATCAGCCCTGACGCTGCTTGTGTTTGGGATTCTCGCAGATGATACGAATGACACCCTTACGACGGATCACCTTGCACTTCTCGCACATCGGTTTCACTGATGATCTGACCTTCATATCCACTCCTTTCTCCGCGCGGCTTCTCTGAAATGCGCGCAGTAATAAACCGGCCGCAGAGGCGACCGCATTCAATAGTAACACGCTGTTTTGTCAAATGCAAGGAAAAATGTAGAAATAACTTAAGTTATTGTATTTGGCGCCCTGTCGTCACTCAGACCCCTTTTCCTTCACATATTCCGAATAGCTTTTTCCCGTGTATTTCTTGAAGCACCGGCTGAAATAATTGGGGTCCGGTATGCCGACCTCGGCTGCAGTGCAGAACATTTTCTCATGAGCGGTTGCGAGGGTGGTGGCCTTCTCCATGCGAAGCTCCGTCAGAAATTCCACAAAATTTCTTCCGGTGTCCTGTTTGAATTTGCGAGACAGATAGCTGGCGCTGAAACCGAAGCGCTGTGCCACAAAGGCGAGATTCATCCGCGGATCCGTAAAATGCTCCTCCACATATTTCCGGATGTGTTCGATGGGATGATCATCATCCAGGAGCGTGCTTTCACTGTCCGCCCGCACCTCCTCCCAGTGATCAGGTTCTTTGGAAAGGCGGTCTCTGGCCCTTTCCAGCACCTTGGTGATCTCCGCCCGCACCATGGGCTTGAGCATGTATTCAAAGACCGGGAGGCTCACGCATTTTCTGGCATATTCGAACTGATCAATCGCCGTCATAATAATAATGATCAGATAGGGATAACGCTCCGTGACGACCTCCGTAAACTCGATGCCGTCCATAAACGGCATCGAAATGTCCACAAAGACGATATCCGGCCGGTAATCATCGATCACATTGATCGCCTCTATCCCGCTGGCTGCCTCGCCGACCACCTCCATCTGCAGTGATTCCCACCGGATACCCGCCCGCAGAAGCTTTCGCGCCGATTCCTCATCGTCGATAATCATGACCCGTATGGTTCTGTCCATCTATTATCCGCCTCTCGTAATCGTCAGCCGGATCTCCGTGTATTCCCCCGGCTCACTCTCAATTGAAACCACATCTTCCTTATTACAATAGATCCTGATCCGTTCGATGGTCCCCCACAGGCCAAAGCTGCCGGTGTCCGAGTCGCCCTGCTCCCTGTTGGGGGAAAGCGCTTTTTCAATCTGTTCCCCGGTCATACCGACGCCGGTATCCCGAACCGTCAGATGCAGGACATCGTCCTCCATCGCCGCCGAAATCCGGATCAGGCCCTTCTCGCCCTTGAGCCGGATCCCGTGATAGATGCTGTTCTCCACGAGCGGCTGCAGAATCAGCTTTGGCACGATAAAGCTCGCGGCGTCCGGGCTGATGTCATACGCATCCTCCAGCACATCGCCGTAGCGCAGCTTCTGCAGGGACAGGTAGTCCTGCACGATACGGATTTCCTGCTCCAGACGGATCTCGCGATCGCCCTTGCTCAGGAAGTTGCGGTAGAAGCTGCCCAGCGTTTCCAGTGCATCATACACCCGGTCCGCGCCGGCGTCCAGGGCGAGGAAGCTGATCGTCTCAATGGAATTGTACAGGAAATGCGGCTTTATCTGCTCCTGCAGCACACGCATTTCGGCACGCTGCAGGGTCTGCTCCTTCTCGATGACGGTGCTGATCAGGTCGTTGACATGATCGATCATGTCATTGTAATCACCCTTGAGCATGTTCAGCTCGCTGTAGGGCATATCGAGATCGATCTTCCGAAGATCTCCCGACTGCTTATTGTGCTCCATGCGGGCGGACAGCTCGTAAACAGGCCGGGTAAAATGCTTCGTGATGTAGGTTCCCATGCCGAACACCACCAGCACGAAAAAGAGCATCATGACGATGAGTACCGTGAGGATGCGGTACGGTGTGCCGGCTGTTCCGTACGGCGTCACACACAGGACGACGATGGGCAGTCCGTCGATCTCCGTGCCGGAGAGCAGCATCCGCCTGCCCTCCACCACGATATCGCGATGGGTGATCCCGTGGATATCCAGCGCCTGAGGACCATAGGAAAGAACCTGGCGGTTTCCGGCCAGAAATGTCCCGTCCTCTCCCAGAATACAGATATTGTCCGCCCTGAGAGAGCCAAGCATCCGTTCAAATACGGCGGATGAAATGTTCATAAACAGCGTCCCCAGCTGCTTCTGGGTGTACAGATCGTAAATCGCCCTGCCGATCGTCACCATGGGCTGGTTATCCGGCTTGGCTGCCACGCCGTTGGCATTCATTGACACGACGGCCCTCCCTCTGGCGTCCCGGATGTCCTGATCCCATTCCGTACCGCCAAGACGCTCCAAGTCGAACTTGTAGGAGAAACGGTTGGTGGAAAACAGGATCCGGTCATTTCGGATAATGATCACGGTGTCCACACCCTCCTTGACGTTCAGGATGTCCATCACCGCATATCTGGCATCATTGATTCTCCCGAGATCGATCTCGCTCTCCGGCGCACGCAGATACTCCACCAGCTTGTCGTCTGTCATGATCAGCCGGGAAAGCTCGGCATAGCTCTGGATATTGGACCGGATGCTGTCCGACAGCGTCATCAGGACGCTTTCCGATTCGCGGACGCAATACTGTCTGCGTTCGTTGTCCGTGATGAGAAAAATGGAGACAAGAAAGGCCAGAAGGATCACGAAGACAATCAGCAGAATGATTCTCTTCAGCGCAGAGGAAAGCGAACGGCCGCCTGATTTCTTCATTATCCGTCCGTTTCTCTCCGCCAGGGGTTATGCAGGATCCATGATTCTTCCATGATTCGTAATCATATCACAGGTCGGACACAATTGCAAAAACAGGGGCTGCGCTGCCGCAGCCCCTGTAATAATAACCGGTCTGTCTTCTCTTATCCCTTCACCGCGCCGGCGATAAAGCTCTCCTGAATGCGCTTGCACAGCACCACATAAACGATCAGTGTCGGGAAGGTGGCAATTACCAGTGCCGCTCCGATGGGGCCCCAGTCCGTCGTGTACGATCCGGACAGCTGCTGAATACCGACCGGAAGTGTCCGGTGTGCGGAATCGCTGATAAACACGTTGGCAAACATGAATTCATTCCAGCACTGCAGGAAGGAATAGATCCCGATCGTCGCGTACGCCGGCTTCATCAACGGGATGATGATCTGATAGAAGGTTCTCCACAAACCGCAGCCATCGATGCGCGCCGCCTCATCCAGATCATAGGGGATCTCCACCATGAAGCCCGTGCAGATCAGGATCGCCATGGACAGGGCAAACGCGGAATACGGGATGATCAGCGTGCTGTACCGGTTGAGCCAGTGCAGTCTGGAGAGCACCACATAGACCGGCACAATGGATGCCTGAATCGGGATCGTGAGTCCCAGCATGAAAAAGGCATTGGTCAGCTTACTGGCTCTCCATTTGATGCGCGTGATCGCGTAGGTGGCCATCATGGCGGCGATGAGCGAAATCATGATGGACGCGGCGGTCACGATGATGCTGTTGACAAAATACAGTCCCATGTTGCCCGTCCCCATGGCCCGGCTGTAATTGGACCAGAGCCATTGCCTGGGCAGTCCGGCCACATTCGTGCCGAAGATCTCCTCGTTGGACTTCAGCGAGAACGTGAACATGAAATAGATCGGAAAGAGATTGATGATCGTCCATACAATCAGGATGATCGTGATGACCACCTTTACCACCGGATTTGATTTCTTCGGGACATAGGTCGTATCGAAATCCATCGCTTTTGCATTTTTATTGTCTTTCATCTTATTTATCCTTTTCCCTGAAAGCCGCGGTGATCAGCAACGAGCATGCGAAGCACAGAATGATCAGCATGACCGAGATCGCACTGCCCATGCCGTATTTGTTCGCCAGGAACAGCTGCTCCTGAAGCAGGGTACTGGGCACCTCTGTCAGCTTCTGCGGGCCGCCCCCCGTCAGGATGTAGACCAGGTCGTAGGCCTTCAGTGAGCCGGTGACGGCGAAAATAACGGAAACGCGGATGATGGGCTTAATGATCGGGATCACGACATAGCGGTCAACCTGACCGGCGGTGGCCCCGTCGAGCATGGCCGCCTCTCGCAGATCCGGTGAAACGCCCTTGACGCCGGCATACATGAGGAGCATATGATAACCGACGTACTGCCAGATCGTCGGCACGATGATACTTCCCAAAGCTGTCTTGGGATCGGAGACCCAGATGTGCGTCCAGGTTTCCAGGTTGATCAGCTTCAGAAAGGAATTGAGCAGACCGTAATCCGGATTGTAGATCTTGAGCCACAACTGACCGATAACCACGGTCGAGATCAGAACCGGCATGAAGAACACGGTCAGATAGAATCTTTCTCCCTTCGGCTTTCTGCCGAGCACCAGCGCCAGTCCCAGCGCCATGGGGAGCTGTACAAACACCGAGAAGAATGCCAGCATCAGGGAATTCTTAAGCGCGACGACGAAGTTTAACGTCACGCTGTTGGAAAAGAGCTTCCGATAGTTTTTCAGGCCAATAAAAACTCCCTCGGACATCCCATTCCAGTCCTGGAAGCTCCGGTAAACCGACACAACGATCGGAGCGATCAGGATGCTCACAAAAAGGAAGAGCGCAGGGAGCAGGAAGAGAAAGATGTTGATCCCGAGAATAAGATCCCTCTTTCTCCGCTGTTTTGATGGTTTGTTCACTTTCACTTGTTCAGCCATGAAATGATCCTTCCCGAAAAGCCTCCTGCCTCCGATGAAGGAGGCAGGAGAAAATGAAACTTCAGATTAGCGGATATCGCTCGCCAGTCCTTCGATGAACTGCGTGCCGTTGACCGCGCAGCCATACACCTGATCCACATAGGACAGATAGGTGGTCGCATCATCAGCGCTCATGGCCGTGTCACCGAACAGAACGTAGGAATCAGCTTTCGCGCAGATCTCGGAAACAGCCTGGGTCAGCGGGTTGATGCCGCTCGTATCGCCGTAAGGCGTCCATGCCGGCAGACCGCAGCCATCAAGATAGCCGTAGTGGCAGATGAGCTTACCAAGCTCGAAGGTGTAGTCCGCAGCCTTCTCAGCATTCGGAGAAGAAGCCGCAACAGCGAGGGTATCGGAAGGTCCGCCGATCAGCTGGCCAAGCTTTGCCTTGTCCGCGTTGATGACCGGGAACTCACTGACCTTGACCTTGTCCTTGAAATCAGCGTTTGCCGCGAAGTCCGCGCAGTTCCAAGTGCCGTTCATGTAGAACGCATACTTGCCGGCCATGAAGTTGGCCTTCACTTCGTCGTTGGTCAGACCCGCACCGGAGGGATCGAAGTAGCCGTTGTTGACGAGCTTCTGGAACTCATCGACCGCAGCGCCGACATCCGCATTGTTCCAGGTCGCTCTGCCAAGGAAGATGTCATTGAGCGCATCCGCGCCGACGCTCTTCTCGATGACGGACTCAAGATACTCGGTCACACACCAGGTCTCCTTGCCGGCGCAGCCGAAGGGGATGATGTTCGCAGCCTTCAGAGCATCGCAGCACTTGATGAACTCATCATAGGAGCCGGGGATCTCGTCATAGCCGACCTGCTTGAGCAGTTCCATGTTGGCGAAGAGGCCGACGATGTTCATGGTCAGCGGCACACCATAGTGCTTGCCGCCATAGGTGGAGTTGCCCATCATAACTTCCGGCAGCTCGCTTGCATATGCCTTGTAGGCATCATCCAGGCAGTAGACCTTGCCCGCATCGACGAAATCGCCGAGGAACGCGCAGGACCAGGTGAAGAAGATGTCAGGCATCTCATCGGCAGCGACAGCAGCCTTGATCTTGGTCTTGTAGGACTGATTCTCAAATGCTTCCCAGTTGAGGGTGATTTCCGGATGATTCGCAGCCATATCCGCGATTGCCGCCTCATAGGAGTGACGGTTGGAATCGCTCTCGGTCGCGATACACCACATGTTGAGCGTCAGCGCCTCGCCGGCATCCGCAGCAGCTTCCTCTGCGGGAGCCTCTTCCTTCTTCTCCTCGACAGCGGGAGCGGGCTCTTCCTTCTTTTCCTCAGCCGCAGGAGCCTCCGCAGCAGGAGCCTCCGCAGCAGGAGCCTCCGTCGTGGCAGCGGGAGCCGTCTCGCCGCACGCCGCGAGGGACAGTGCCATCGCACCTGCCAGTAACACGGAAACAATTCGTTTCTTCATAATGATCCTCCATGACGAGCACTTGTTGCGGGGGGATCAGTCGGAAACCCTCCTGATCAGATCATCGACCCGGGCTCGCCTCGGGCCGCCGTGCGAAATCCGCCTCCCGGATCCGCACTCCCCAAAAATTGTGTCCCGGCGGTCACCCGCCGTATCGCAAACGGTTGCCCGTTTTTGATCCTTTTGATTCCTGCCCGCTTAAGAGCTCCTGCTCTTATCCACATGCACCATGGGCCAGGGATAATCGATGGTCAGCTGATTGCCGTCCTCACTCAGCTGATAGTAGAGAACCGCATCCTCGATGGGATCGTCGTACATGAGGCGGATACTGCCCCCGGCCTCATCCACGCTGTAATGACCGTGGAAAATGCTCTCCTCGCTGAATGTCCCCTCTTCCGTGAACTGATAGGACCAGCCGTTATCCTGCGTCCAGACTCCGACAACGCCGCTTCCCGCCACCTGGGCATCCCGTGTGTAGACGGAGCGCTCGTAAAAAATCATCTTGTCACCGTCCATGACATAGCGGTGAAGGCTCTCTGTCCCGGAGGCATCCTTCAGCGTGATAAAGGAGCCGTCTTTTGTGCAGGTGACCTTTTCTCCCTTATAAACGGCACTGCCGTCAGCCGAAAGGGTGAGCACCTCCTCTTCCGGTGCGTGGATATATGCCCAGTGCTCCGTCCGTCCCGCGCCGCATCCGGCAAGCAGGGCACAGACCATCAGCAGGGTCGCGAAAGATTTCCAATGCAGAGAACTGTTCATAATATCGATGATAGCGAATACGGGCTGATGAGTGAATGGAAATATTTGACTTCCATAAGCACATTTTTTACTTTTTGTACAAAAAAGGAGTCCCCGGACGGAATTTCTTTGTGCAGAATGTCCATATTTGTGATACAATGTACAATTGTACTGGTATGCTTTGTCGTTTCACGGCACTGTGAGGAAAGCACCTTGGATGCAGCGTTACTGAAAGAAACCTTTCGACAATATACGGAACGGATGTCCTCGATCCGGGAGCTGTCAAGCCCGGATATCAAATCCTGGGACGACGCGGGCCGCTACAGCGACCGGCTGCTGCAGAATTTCCGGGAGATCGGGGAGCTGGCGAGCGTCAACAGGCAGATGCTGGACGAGACGCTCTACCCGCTGCTGGCCAGCACAGAGGAGCTGAATCCGAAGATTTCCGAGGAGCTTGAAAAGCTGGCGGACTCCCTGATCACGGTGGCGAACGCCTCCGGAGATTACGAAAATCTTGACCTGCCGCTGGCGGCCATGATTAACGACCGGCTGCTCAAGGAGACGGAGCGCAGCGGCAATATGACGGCTTTGATCTATAAGATGGATGAACAGATGGATATCTGCTATTCCATCATGAATATGACCGAGCGGATCACGACGCATCCGCAGATCAGTGCCGCCTACCGGGACAAAGGTCTGGCGCTGGGCAGGGATTTCCTCGGCCTCCTGGACAAGGATCTGTTTCTCACGATCGAGGACCCGGAATGCCGGGCGATCGTGCTGACAAACGCGCGGTTTATGACCTCATTTTATGAGCGTTCCTCAGGAGATGAGGAGATCAATGAGCGGAATCTGGAAATCCTGGAGATGATGCTTTCCATCGCCCAGGATGATTTTTACCGGCAGGCGCTGCCGGATTTTGACTGGCAGTATTTCGTTTTCCGGACGCTGGAATACTTCCTTCAGTGTACCGATATCGGAAACGCCCGTCAGTTTACCCCTGCCCAGCTTGCTCGAATCAGCGAACGGGCCCACGCGCTGGAGCATCTGTGTGCAGAGGATCCCGAGCGGTACAGGGATCTGATCGGCTACAGCTTTGTCCCTGTCAACGCGGCGCGCTGCTACTATCTGGCGGGGGAGATCCCCAGACAGGCCTATCTGGAGACGCTGCTCGCAGGGTACGAAAGCCGGGGCGAGATGGATTTCACCACGGACGGGTGCTACTTTAACGTGCTGATTCCGCTGGAGATCATCTGTCTGATGGATCCCGGCCACCTGTCGCTGCCGGAGGAGGCGCTGCTGACGGATCTCTACCACAACCTCAGCGCCTTTCTCTTCCATATTCCAAACAGCGGGGGCATGTCCTTCCTGCTGGAGTACTTCTCCGAGATTATCCGGCGCTTCATTGAGATTCCCAGCGGCGTCTCCTTTGAGACCTTCGTGCTGCAGTGTCTGGCTGCGATGCATCCGCCCACCTATATCCATTCCAATATGGTAGGCATGATCGCGGAGCGGCTGGCCTACCATCTGCTGGCCACCGCGCCGGAGCATTTCATCGGTTTTCCCGGCTGCGCATCCGTGACGGATGTTCTGGATCACCGCGAGGAGATTCTGTCCTATGTGTGGCACGCCGGAATCTGCCACGATTTCGGCAAGGTCTGCATCATCGACACGATCTTTGTCTACGGGCGGAAGCTTCTGGATCTGGAATTTGATATTATCAAGTCGCATCCGCTCTTAAGCGTGGAGTTTCTCACGGCGCACCATTCCACGAGACAGTATGCGGACGTGGCACTGGGTCATCACCGCTGGCACAACGACGAGGGTGGCTATCCCGCAGGCTTCGACACGGCGTACAGTCCGTATAAGACGGTGATCGATCTGGTGCTGTGCGCCGACTGTATGGACGCGGCGACGGATTCGGTGGGACGCAGCTACAACCGGGGGAAAACCCTGTCCAACTATGTGGGCGAACTGAAGGAGGGAGCCGGCACACGCTATGCGGACTGGCTCTATCCCCTTTTTCAGCGTGAAGAAGTGTTGAGCGATATGGAATATCTGTTGAGCGAGGGCAGACAGCGAAAGTACAGGGAAACCTACAACCTGCTGCGGCAGGTGCAGGATGAAGCGGAAGAAGCGTAAGGTCTGACCCGGTAAAGAGGAAAGGAGCAAACCAATGAAACGGAATCATTTCAGCCTGCGTGCAACAGCCATCGTCACGGCCGGCATTCTGGCCATGTCGCCGCTTTGCGGCTTCGAATATGCAGAAGCAGTTCCGGCACAGTCCGACGCGGAATCCGCTCTATTGGCGGATGATGGGCACCAGCCTGCTGCCATTGAGGTCAAGGGCGACGATATTCTGAATACCTTCAATTATCAGATGGAAGGCACCACGGTGATCCTCTCCGGCTATTACAGTGCCGCCAAAAGTCCGGATGATACCGTAAAGCTGGTGATTCCCGCCACCGTAGAAGCCGAAAATCTGGCCGGGGTGGCCGGCGGAACTGAAACCTATCAGGTCATCATCGATACCGATAGCTTTGCC
>JAIKYU010000013.1 GCA_024682835.1 Lachnospiraceae bacterium
TGGGGCGATCTGATGTTTCGCACGGCTGCCTGGATTCATCAGAAAAATCTTCCGGAGCGCTCCTTCATTCCCGTCCGGTTTGAGTCGTCGATGGAATTCGCAGCGGCGGTCTGCGGCGTGTGGATCGCAGGGCATGCGGCGTTCCCCATGGGGAAGGGCTTCCCGGAGGGGAGAGTCCGCTTCATTTCCATGAACTGCGATGCGCCGTTCATCATCGACGACAGTGTGATCGATGAGATCCGGTCCACGGACATTCTTGATCTTTCCGTGTTTCCAGAATCCTCTCCGGAGGACACCGCGTTTCTTTTATACACGTCCGGTTCCACCGGCATGCCGAAGGGCATTCTGCACACCTTCGAGGGGCTCTATGCCAACCAGCAGATGGGCAAAAGGGAGGTCTACGGCGCGGGACAAGCCTGGGCAATGGGCGCTCCTTTTTACTTTGTCGCTTCGGTCGCCATCTACAAGGTGCTGACCATCGGCGGATGTGTGCATCTGCTGGATGAAGAGACCATGCGGGACGTGACAAAGCTCGAGGACTATTACGAGAAGCAGGGCATCACGGTCGGCTTTATCAGCCCGTCCGTCCTTCAGAATTTCCACAACAGAGCCTCGACCTTAAAGCTCGTCATGACGGGAAGCGAACGGCTGACGGGGCAGTGCAGCAGGGACGGCTACAAGCTGTTCAACAACTACGGAATGAGCGAAACCATGGGAACGGTATGCTCCTTCCTTGTGGATAAGCCCTACGACACGACGCCGGTCGGCATTCCGCCGGAAGGGTCGGTCTGGGCGCTTCTGGACGATGAGATGAACCCTGTGCCCGATGGAGAAGAGGGCGAATACTGCACAAAGGGTCCCTACACGAAGGGCTACTTCAAGGATCCGGAGGCGACCGCGAAGCTTTTCCGGGGCGGCTGGCTGCACACGGGAGATATTCTGAAAAAGCTTCCGGACGGCAATCTGGTCTACATCAACCGGAAGGACTGGATGGTCAAGATCAACGGGCAGCGTGTGGAGCCGGGCGAGATTGAAAATGTCCTGCGTGCGCTTCCGGGCGTGACAGGTGCCGTCGTCAAGGCGTTAAAGGGCGCATCCGGCCAGACGGTGCTCTGCGGCTACTACACGGGCGAGAAGATGGAGGATTCCGAATTATCGGAGAGGCTTTCCGAAAAGCTGGCTGCTTATATGGTGCCTTCCTTCTACATGCATCTGGATCAGTTTCCCATCAACCAGAACGGAAAGATCGACCGCAAAAACCTTCCGGAACCGGATCTCTTCGGAAAGAGAAAGGCCTACGCTCCACCGGAAAACGAAAACCAGACCATCCTGTGCAGAGCCTTTGAGGCTGCGCTCGGGGTGGATACCATCGGTATTGACGATGATTTCTTTGCGCTGGGCGGCGACAGCATCCGTGTGATGAAGCTGGCCACGCAATGCCCGGAGCTTGCCCTCACCAGCAAGATGATCTATGCGGGGAAAACGCCCAGAGAGATTGCGGCCCTGTGTGAAAAGGAGGGCACGGCAAAGGTCCGTGAAAAGAAGGACGCCTATCCGCTTTCCGGCGCCCAGTACGGGATCTACGTCGAATCCATGAGTCACGACGGGGAGGCGCTCTACAACAATCCCATTCTCCTGAAACTTGGCTCTGGCGTCGATATGGAAAAGCTGCGTGCCGCCTGCGAAGCTGTGGTGGACGCGCATCCCTACATCAAGACAAGACTGGCCCTGGATGAGTCTGGCAATCCCATCCAACGGAGAAATAACGAGGAAGCGTATCATCAGGAGATCGAAAAGCTTTCGGAAAACGAGTTTTCGAAGCTTGCTCCGACGCTGATGGCACCGTTCAGGCTGATGAGCGATAAGCTTTTCAGAATCCGGCTTTTTGAGACGGATCAGGCGAAGTATCTTTTCATCGATCTGCACCATATCATCTTTGACGGGGCATCGATGCTCGTGATGATCGCCGATCTGGAGCGGGCTTACAGGGGACAGAAGCTTGAGCGCGAGACCTTCAGCGGCTTTGAAATCGCTGAGGATGAGGCCAAGCAGAGCAAGGAGCGCTACGAGGAGGCGAAGAAGTGGTATCTCGACCGGTTCGGCGGTCTGGAGATCGACAGTCTGCCGATCCCTGACCGGAACGAAGCGGAGCCGTCCTTCGCCACCCTCACGATGGATCTGAATCTGGACGTGTCGGAAACGGAAGCAGCCTGCAGAAGAAACGACGTCACGGAGAACATCCTGGCGACCGCCGCCTTCGGCCTGCTCGCCTCTCATTACGCCGGCATGAACGAATCGCTCTTTACGACCATCTACAACGGACGGGATTCCCTGAAGACCGCCCGCACCATCGCGATGATGGTCCGGACGCTTCCCGTCCACGCGAAATTCGAAAAGGACATGAGCGTCAGGGATTATCTGAAAGACGCCAAGGAGCAGATGCTTGGATGCATGAACAACGACATGTATCCCTTCTCCGCCCTGGCACAGGAAACCGGCATGACGGGCAACCTGCTGTTCGTCTATCAGGGCGATGTGCTCAATGTGGGCGGCTTCGCGGGAGAGCCCATCGAACGCATTCCTTTGATGGAGAATGCCACGGGCGAACAGCTGGCCTTCCAGATGTATAAGCAGAACGGCGCCTACAATATCCGGGCGGAATACAGAAGCGATCTCTATTCGGAGGAGTTTATCCGGATTCTGCTGGAAAGCTATGAGGCCGTCCTTTGGAAGCTTCTTGCGGCAGAGACCATAGGAGAGATCTCCATTTTGGGACACAGCCAGCAGAAGAAGCTTACGGAATGGAACCGGACAGAGGTTCCCTACGATAAAACCGGGACCGTGGTATCCCTTTTCAGAGAGGCCGCAAAGACCTACGCGGACAATACGGCCGTCATCTATGAGGAGGATTCGATCAGCTACAGCGAGCTGGATCAGCGCTCGGATGCCATCGCTTCCTGGATTCTTGAGAAGGGGCTTAAGAGAGGGGATGTGGTTTCGATCCTGATACCCAGAGGCCTGTATCAGGCCATTGCCTCTCTCGGTGCCCTGAAGGCAGGCTGCGCTTATCAGCCCCTGGATGCCACCTATCCGCCGGAACGGCTGGCCTTTATGGTGAAGGATGCTGCGGCGGGCCTTCTCATCACGACCAGGGAGCTGGGCAGCCTGATCCCGGACTACGACGGAAAAAGACTCCTCCTTGAAGAGGTAGCCGCGCTGCCCGTGCGGACGCCGAAGGCTGATCCCGCGCCGGAGGATGTCTTTATTCTTCTCTACACCTCGGGGAGTACGGGCGTGCCCAAGGGCGTGCGCCTGACCCACGGAAACCTCGTCTGCTTCATCGACTGGTATGTCCGTTTTTACAAGGTGACGCCGGATGACAGGGTCGGACAGTATGCCTCCTACGGCTTTGACGCCTGCATGATGGATATGTATCCTGCGCTCTCGGCGGGAGCCGCCGTGTGCATCGTTCCGGAGGAACTGAGACTGGATCTGGAGGCGATGAACGCCTACTTTACCAAAAACCGCGTGACGCTCACCTTCCTGACCACGCAGGTGGGACGCCAGTTTGCCGCCGAGATGGAGAATCCCTATATCCGGGCGATCAGCACGGGCGGAGAAAAGCTCGCTTCGATGGATCCGCCCAGAGGAGCCGCTTTCTACAACGTATACGGACCCACGGAATGCACCATCCTGGCCACGATCTGCCAGGTGATGAAGAGGGAGGACAACATTCCCATCGGAAGGCCGCTTGACAACGTCAAATGCTATGTCACGGACATTTTCGGTCATCAGGTGCCGGCAGGCGCGCTGGGTGAGCTGATCATCGCGGGGCCGCACGTCGGGGACGGGTATCTCAACCGGCCGGAGAAGACGGCGGAGGTGTTTGTCGAGAATCCCTTCGATGGCGGCGACTATGCAAAGGCCTACAAGACCGGCGATATTGTGCGCTTCAGGACGGACGGACAGATCGAATTCATCGGCAGAAGAGACGGACAGGTCAAGATCCATGGCTTCCGGATTGAGCTTTCGGAGGTGGAGGCGGTCATCCGCGACTTCGAAGGGGTGAAGGACGCGGCTGTCGTAGCAAGGGATCTCGGAGCGGACGGGAAAGCGGTCGCGGCGTATATCACCGGGGATGAGAAGCTGGATATCAAGGCGCTGGTGCAGTTTATCCGCGACAGGAAACCGCCCTACATGGTGCCGGCTTCCATCATGCAGATCGATGCCATTCCGTTAAACCAGAACGGCAAGGTCAACAGAAGGGCGCTGCCGGAGCCGGAGCTTCTTATGGGCGAGGAAGAGGATGCGCAGCATGAGGACAATGTGCTGGAAAGGGAACTGAAGGCGCTGATCGGCGAGGTGCTCGGCGTGAAGGAGCCGGGGCTTCGCACGCCGCTGGAATATCTGGGTCTGACCAGTATCGGGACGATCCGGCTTTCCACCAGGCTTTTCAAGCGCTTCGGGGTCAATCTTCCCGTGAAGGAATTAAAGGACGCCACCATCACGGATGTGGAAAACAAGATCCTGGAGGGCTTTCTCTCCCTCGGACAAAAGGAGGCAGCGGGAGAGGATGCCGCGGAAACAGACGCTCCGCTTTCTTCAGCACAGACCGGTGTCTACATCGAGTGCATGAAGTCGCCGGAGAGCGTCGCCTACAACATTCCTTCCGTGATGACCTTCTCTCCGGACATGGATCCCGGGCGGCTCACAGATGCTGTGAAACGTGTGATCGATGCACATCCCTCCATTCAGGTGCACTTTGACCTGAAAGATGATCAGGTGGTTTCTGTGAGAAATGAGGACGCCTCCTTCGAACTTCCCGTTCTGGAAATGACGAAAGAGGAGGCCGTTCATTTCTTTGCGCAGCAGGTGGTGCCGTTCCATTTAAACAGAGGCCCGCTGTACCGTTTTACCATTGTAAAGACGAAGGAAGCGGTCTTCCTGTTCAGTGATTTCCATCATCTTGTGTTTGACGGCTTTTCCATGAATCTGTTCATCAACGATCTGGGGAAGGCACTGAAAGACGAGACGCTTGCGGGTGAGGCCTCCTCCTATTTCACCTTCGTCAGGGAGCAGAAGGCTTTCCTTTCCGGAGAACCGGCAAGGGAATACAAGACCTATTTCGATGCGCTGCTTGCTGACTTTGATGCGCCGACCGAGCTGCCCCCGGATCTTTCCGGTAAAACAACAGGCGATGAGGGAGGAAAAAAGAGTATCTTCCTTGCGGTCGACGGCGAAAAGGTGCAGAAGGCCGTCGCGCGCGCCAAGGTCACGGAGCCGGCTTTCTTCCTGGCTGCTCTCAACTACACCCTCATGCGGATGACCGCTTCCGATTCGGTGTACCTTGCGACCATCTCCAACGGCCGCTCGGATGTGCGGTTTTCCGATACCTTCGGCATGTTTGTAAACACGGTGCCGCTCGCGTCAAAGCTTTCGGATCTTTCCACGGACGAGTATGTCCGTGAGACCGCAGAGGGGCTTGATCAGGCGCTGGCGCATGAAAACTTCCCCTTCGCCGACGTCGCTTCCGGTTACGGATATTCCGTCAATGTGATGTATGAGTATCAGAGAGGCATCCTCGAGAAACCGGCGATTCCCCACCTTCAGTCCATGGAGGGTCTCGATGCCGGCACGGCCAAGTTTGAGCTTGTGGTGAAAATCATCGACCGGGACGGAAAGCCGGGCATCGAACTGGAGTACAACAGCGGGCTATACTCCAAAGAGCTCGCAGAGACCTTTTTGAAGTCCTGCGCCATTGTGACCGAAAAAATGGCGGAGAGAGGAAGCGGAAAGATCCGGAAGCTTACGCTTCTCGATACCGAAAGAGAGCAGGTGCTTGCTGATTTCAGAGAGCGTAAGATTAAGCCTGATTTCGCGGAAGATGTGCTGTTCCAGTCCGGTATGGAGCAAATGGCAAAAAAGAACCCGGAGCACACGGCGATTCTTGCCGCGGACGGTACCTTCACCTACGGACAGCTGGAGGAAAATGCCAACAAGGTGGCGAACGCCCTGATCGGGCGAGGCATCAAAAGAGGAGACCGGGTGGTGCTGCTGCTGCCGAGGACGGCACGGATGTTCTTCGCGCTCTTCGGAACGCTCAAGGCAGGTGCGGCCTACATCCCCTGCGATCCCAATTATCCGGTGGAAAGAATCCGTCACATCATCGACGATTCGAAGGCGGCGCTGATCATCACCACGGCTGACAGACTCGAGCGGTTTGTTGACCGTCCGGCCGCGGACGTGGAGGAACTGCTTTCGGAGAAAAATGTAGAAAGACCTTCCGTGCAGATCACCCAGGACGATCTGGCGTATCTGATCTACACATCCGGCTCCACCGGGAAACCCAAAGGCGTGATGCTTAAGCACAGGGGTGCGGTGAACTATGTGACCAACACCCCGGGCAATATCCTGATCAATGGAATGACTGAAAAAGGCCATGTGCTTACCGCGATCACGACGTTTTCCTTTGACTTTTCGGTCAAGGAGTGGGCAGCACCTCTGTTCAACGGGCTGACCCTTTCTGTGGCGGCGGACGATGAGATCAATGATGCGCAGAAGCTGGCGGAGAGAATGACGAAGACAAAGACCGACGTGTTCGGTTCCACGCCCTCCAGGCTGCTCACCCTGATGGAATCACCCGCATTTGCTTCCGCGCTCGATGCGTGCAAGGTGGTGATCTGCGGTGGGGAGAAGTATCCGGAGCAGCTGCTTCTGGCCCTGAAAAAGGATCATCCGGACAGACTGATCTTCAACACCTACGGACCGACGGAGGTTACCGTCTCCAGCAACACACAGGAGCTTTCCGGATCCGATACCGTCAATGCGGGACGTCCGCTTCCGGGGGTGATTGAGTATATCGTGGACAGCGACGGCAACGAGCTGCCCTGCGGCGTGGTCGGAGAGCTGTATATCGGAGGCATCGGTGTCGCGGCAGGTTATAACGAGCTTCCCGAGATGACAGCGGAGAAGTTTATCGATTACAATGGCCTCAGGGTCTACCGGTCCGGGGACTACGCGCGCTGGACAAACGAGGGCTATGTGGAGATCCTCGGCAGAAGAGACAACCAGATCAAGCTCAGGGGTCTTCGTATTGAACTGGATGAGGTGGATGCCGTCCTCGGCGCCCAGGAGGGAATCGGGCATACGGCGATCAAGATTGAAAAGATCAACGGGATCGAGCATCTGTGCGCCTGGTTTACGGCCGATCATCCGGTGGATATCGGCGAGCTGAAGACTGCACTCGGAAGGACGCTCACCGGCTACATGGTGCCGACCGCATATATGCAGCTGGATGAGATGCCGATGACGCCCAACGGAAAGCTGGATCTTAAAAATCTTCCGATTCCCGAGCTCTACAGAGCCGCCGGTACGGACGAGGCGACCACAAGAGAGGAAAAGGATTTCTGCGCGATCTTCTCGGAGCTTCTTGCCATCGATAACATCAGACCGTCGGAGAGCTTCTTTGAGCTCGGCGGCACCTCACTTCTGGTCACCCGGGTGGTGATCGAAGCCGGCAGAAGAGGGTATCAGATCGCCTTCGGGGATGTGTTTGAGCATCCGACGCCCGGCGGTCTGGCTGCGCTTGTCTCGGGGCAGAGGGATCCGTCCGCTGACGGCGAAGGCGCGTCTGCTTCCAAAGAGGATGCGCTGATCACGGACTTCGATTATACGACAATCAATGAACTGCTTATGAAAAACACGCTGGAGAGCTTTAAGAAGGGGGAGATGCGCACAATGCGCACGGTTCTGCTGACGGGAGCCTCCGGTTACATGGGAATCCATGTGCTGCACGAGCTGCTGGAGGAAACGGATTGTCAGGTCTTTTGTCTGATGAGGGGCAAGCGGGATGTCACGGCCGTCAACAGGCTGCAGAAGCTGTATTTCTACTATTTCGACACCAATTTCATGAAGTACCTGGACGAGCGGCTCTTTGTCGTCGAGGGAGATATCACGGATCCGTCCGTTCTCAGGGAAAAATGCGCGGACAAAGGCATCGATACCGTGATCAACTGCGCGGCGCTCGTCAAGCATTTCAGCACAGGCACCCAGATGGAGGATGTGAATGTGCACGGCGTGGAGCATCTGATTGATTTCTGTCTGGAGACCGGCGCCATGCTGGTACAGACCTCCACCCTGAGTGTGCTCTCCGCCGCTTATAAGGATGCGGTGCCGGAGGGCTTCAGGCCAAACGAGAATTCGCTCTACTACGGGCAGCTTTTGGACAACAAGTACATCTACACCAAGTTCCTCGCGGAGAGGGCGGTGCTGTCGGCAATCCTTAATAAGGGCTTAAAGGGCAAGATCATGCGCTTCGGCAATCTCGCTGCCCGACACTCGGACGGTGAATTCCAGATCAATTTCGAGACGAACTCGGCCATGGGAAGACTCAGAGCCTTCGCCATGCTCGGCTGCGCGGCCTACGACCAGCTGGAGGTCACCATGGAGTTTTCGCCGATCGATTCGGTGGCGCGGGCTGTCGTGCTTCTTTGCGGGACGCCGGACGACTGTACGCTCTTCCATGTGGTGAACAACCAGAATGTTTTCATGGAGAGTATCTTCCATGAGATGTCGGAAATGAATTTCCCGATCGTTCCCGTGGAAAGAGAGGAGTTTGCGAAAGCGTTTGCAAAGGCGCAGGAGAATCCACTGAAGGCGCAGAGGCTGACCAGCATCATGGCGTATATGCAGGTGCCCGGAGGAAGGGTAAAGATCACCTTCCCGAAACGCTGCGAATACACCATGCAGATTCTGTACAGACTGGGCTTCAGGTGGCCCTTCACCACCTGGGACTACATCAGGCGCTTTGTCTCAGCTCTGGCGGGGATGGATTTCTTTGATGATGAGGAATGATGTTCGGAGCGAAGCAACGGAGCAATCCGTGGACATCATACGATGTAAATTGACTTGTGACCTTAACATTATTATATGTAAACAGAATAATAGAAAGGAGATCATATGAACATCGAAAAGAAAGCGGACGGAGAGGAAATGACCTTTGTGTTCACGGGATGGCTGGACACGCAAGCCGCACCGGTGCTGGACGAGGCGGTAAAGGACCTGTCGGATGACGTGAAGAGCCTCGTCTTTGACTTCGGAGGCGTGGAGTATATCTCCTCCTCGGGGATCAGGCAGCTGGTGGCGGCTCACAAGAAAATGGGCGGCAACCTGAAGCTGCTGCACGTTTCCGCCGACATTCTGGATGTCCTCAATATGACCGGCGTCTCGAAGCGTCTGAAGATCGAGTAAATGAACGTGTGGGATACGGCCCGCCGGGCACGTGTAAAACTTCAGACCGGATCCTTATTTTGCGGGGGTGACCGCAACGAAGAATCGGCAGGAGGCACAGCATGAAAAAACCTGCATTGATATGGAGAAGAACGGCAGCCGTCATTCTGGCGACGCTTTTGTTGACAACACCAGGAGGAACAACCTGTGCGGCAGAGAGCGCCGGGCAGGAGATTTTTGACGAGTCTGATGAAACCGCGCAGCAGGAGACCTTTGACGAAAGGCAGGAAAATGCGCTGAAGATGACATTTGGCGAGTCTGATGAAACCGCGCAGCAGGAGACCTTTGATGACGGACTTAAGCCTGCGTGGGAATCTCAGGTCGGAGAGACTGCGTCTTCCCCGCGGTCGGCTTCATCGGGGGATGTGCCCGTAGAAGGTCAGGCGCCGGATCCGCCGAAAACGCTTTCTGTGGCCGCGGACGGCGTGGTGCTCAGATCGGATGGGACGCTGGAGTATAGCATGGATGCCGTCAGCTGGCAGGAGAATCCCACCTTTGACGGTCTCCATCCGGATACGGAGTATCTCTTCTACCAGCGATATAGAGCGAGCGAGGGAAACCCTGCTTCCGCGCCGAGCCGTCCCGCCAGGGTCCGCACAAAGAAAAGACCCAATACGTTCCTGGTGCTGTTTGCGGATGAAGACATCACCGAAGATCCGTACAAGGGCCTTTGCTATGATGAGAAATCCAAATGCTTTGGAACCGTCTACACCGGGAACGCCATCAGACCGAGGGTCATTGTGGTGGGCCCGGACATGGACACCGCGTTAACCGAGGGCGTGGATTATACCGTTTCCTACAGGAATAACCGGAATGTGAGCACGGAAAAGGGAATGGCCGTGATCACGGTGAGAGGAAAGGGCAATTATTCCGGGAAATACGAACTGCCATTCAGGATTTTTCAGACCGATCTGGAGATTGCAAAAAAGAAGGGACTGCTACTGCTGCAGGAGCCGCAGGCCGTTGAAAGCGGAAAGAGACTGTCGCCTGTTCTGTGTCTTTGCCAGCCTGCTTTCTCCGGTTCGTCCTATCAGCTTAAAAAGAGCGATTACACGATGGACAATACCGGTGCTCTCACGGCGGACACGACCGTGAAGCTTTCCGGATTGAAAAATTTCAAGGGAACGCTTTCGCTTCCCGTCCGGGCGGTGAAGAGAGAGGATGTCAGGGAAAAAACCATCAAGGTCGCTTTGAAGCCTGCAAAACACAGCTTTAACGGAGAGGAGCAGACCCTGACAGGCCAGGAGCTGATCGTGACTGCGGGCAGTAATAAAACACCGCTGTCTGTCGATACGGACTATACGGTAAGCTACTGTGCCAACAGGAGTGCGGGAAGGGCAACGGTCGTCGTAAGCGGCAAAGGAGATTATATCGGCACAGTGAGAAAGACCTTTCTCATCACGCCGGACACGACGGGCGAGATCCTGGTGACGCAGCCGGAGCCGGAGGTGGCTTATACCCCGAGGGGCGCGGCCCCCATCCTTTCTGTGGGCATAAAAAGCGGGGATGAAGTGCTTCCTCTCATGGAGGGAAGGGATTACCGGGTGCGGTTTACCGGCAACAAAAAGGTGGGACTCGGGCACTACAGGATCACCTTCCTTGGGAATTACAGGGGGCATAAACCGGTGACGGCCGGTTTTACGATCAGAGCGGCGGATCTTTCCGAAGCGGAACTCGTCCTTCCCGATCTGTTCTACAAGACGCCCGGGAAATATCAGTCCGTGCCCTATGTCTCTCTGGACGGCAAGGTGTTAAACAAAAAAGACTATGAAGTGAAATACGAGATTGAGGGAGGGACCCTTTCGCTTGCGGATACGGAGGAGGAGCGGATCGTTTCCGTGACGATTAAAGGCACCGGGAATACCACGGGGGAGAATCACGGAAGCTACCGGGTGGTGAGGCCCCAAAGCGGTGCGGCGGATTTAAAGAATGCCCGGATCGTGGCTTACGACAAGAGCAACGGGAAGGATGTGCTGCCGTCACCGTTGGAATACAGCGGGGAGGGAACATCGCAGCCTGTCCGGATTCTGGTGAAGGAAAACGGGAGCTGGAAGGAACTTCCGGCCGGTTCATGCACCATACGCCTGCTTGGAAATCTGGAGAAGGGGAGAGCTACGATTCTCGTGACCGGAAACGGCACGGAGGCATTTGGAAGCAAAACCGCACAGTACACGATCAGGGCAAGAAACCTTGCTTCCTTTGTTCCCGCGTTGCTGGTGGGCGGCATCATCCGGCCCATTTTCAGCTGACGAAGGACTAAGGATCGGGCACAAGCCGAAGGAGAGAACCTGACGTATGCAGAAAAAAAGTGATGAAAACAGAAAAATCAGCACGATCATCCGCAAATGGCTTCTGGTCGTGATGCTGTCCGCGTTTCTTGTCCTCTTTATCGGCCTCTCTGTGGTTCAGGCGTTGTACCAGCGATTCTATTACTATTCGCTGCTGACCGGACAGGTCGAGGATGTCATAAAAAACGGCAATGATGGGTTTACTCAGTTTTTGTCCGAATGGACCGGGCTTTTCAAAGAACGGCTGGAACAGAAAATGGATTCCTTAAACTACGCCTGGGTGCTGGAACAGGTGGAGGGCAATAAGAATTACATCTCCGAGCTGAATATCGTGGATGCGAACGGGATCATCATCTACTCCTCCAATCCGGATTATCTCGGTTTTGATATGCGCGCGGGGGAGCAGTCTTCGGCATTTCTATGTCTCCTTGACGGGACGGACTACTACAGTCAGGAAAAGATCGAGTCCATTTCCTACGACGAAAGCATCCGCATGGCCTACGCAGGGAGAGCGTTTTCAAACGGAAAAGGCTTCTTTCAGATCGGTGTCAGCAAGGAAAACTACGATACCATTCTGAACGAATACCACGTGAATGAGGTCAATTTCAGACATGTCGGCCTGGACGGGAGCTTCCTGATCTGCGATAAGAGACGGACAGTGATTGCAAGTCTGCAGAATCAGTACGACGGACAGGTCCTTGATAGTACGATTCTTCTGCCTCAGAAGGAGGGCGAATACAGACGCTTTCAGACGAAGATGTTTGGCAGATCCTGCTATGTGGTGTCCACTAAGAGTGACGACTGCTACATCATAGGCTTCCTTCCCATCGAGGAGGCCGCCCGCTTCGGACAAATCGACAAGCTGATGATCATCATCATGATTGTCGTCATTCTTCTGTGTGTGTTTAAGATCCTGTCCATGCTGCTCAGCGACCGCGTCATCAAAAGCATCGAGCGGATCAACACGTCGGTGGAAAAGATCACCGGCGGCGATCTCGAGGAAAAACTGGCTGTCAACAACTCCGTGGAATTTGAGAAGCTTTCCGTCGGCATCAATTCCATGGTGGACCGGCTAAAGACGATGATCGCGCAGGAAAAGGCGAGGATCGAGGCAGAGCTGACGCATGCGAAGAACATCCAGAAGGCGGCACTGCCGTCCGTCTTTCCGCCTTTTCCGAACCGTACGGAGTTTGACATCTACGCGACAATGGACGCCGCCAGAGAGGTCGGCGGGGATTTCTACGATTTCTTTATGATGGATGACGATCACCTTGCCATGGTGGTGGCGGATGTGTCCGGAAAAGGAATACCGGCCGCATTGTTTATGATGGTCTGCAAGACGCTCATCCGATCCAGAGCAGCCGCCGGCAGGAGTCCGGCGGATATCCTGATCCGCACCAACGCGGCTCTGGCGGAAAATGACAATGAGGATATGTTTGTGACGGTCTGGCTGGGCATCCTCACGATTTCCACCGGGGAGCTGACCTTTGCGAGCGCCGGACATGAGCGTCTGGCGGTCTGTCAGGACGGAAGCTGGCACCTGATGGATACGAAGCACAACGGGGTAGCCCTCGGACTTTTCTCACCCGAAGAGCTGGATGAGTTTTCCGGGGAAGACGGCATCGTCGATGATACGATTGTTTTAAAGCCCGGGGATGCCGTGTTCCAGTATACGGATGGCGTGACAGAGGCAAACGGAAGGGAGAAAAAGCTGTTCGGCGAAAAGCGGCTGCTGGAGGCGCTTGCCGACTCGCCCGGAGCGGGCCCGGAGAGCCTTCTTCCCTTTGTGCGCGGCCGGATCGACGAGTTTGTCTCCGGTGCCCCGCAGTTTGACGACATCACCATGCTGGGGTTAATCTATAAAGGGAAGAGTGATTCGCATGCATCATCTGATGGGAATTGACTTTTGATCGTAACTGCATGACATAAAATAGTTTTATAAAGAAGGGAGAAAAAGAATGAAAAAAGGGTTTGCGAAACGACTGGGAGCGTTGTGGCTGAGTCTGATGCTGCTCATGACGTTTGTGCCGTCTGTGCCTGTCGCCGCGGCGGAGGATTTTGTCTTCGACGACAGTGTGGAGGCAGATGGCCTGGTATTCCCTGAGGAGTACAACGAAATCGAGTCCTATTCCCTGGGACCCATCTATCAGTTCCGCGCTGACAAATCGGCTGAGGAGCAGCTTGACGATCTCTTTACCACGATTGATCTGCAGGATGCCTCCATTGAGGAAATGCAGAAGGAGATGGAGGCGGGAAATCTGACCTCACAGAAGCTGACAAAGATGTATCTGGATCGGATCAAAGCCTATGACAGGGCAAAGGATTTAAACTCGATCATCTGGATCAATGAATCTGCGCTGGAGGATGCGAAGAAGCTGGATGAAGAGCGGACACAAGGTCTAGTGCGGGGAAAGCTGCACGGGATTCCGATTGTCGTAAAGGATAATTACAACGTGGCCGGAATGCCTACCTCCGCGGGAAGCGTGGCACTTACCGATCTGACCGTGACGGAGGATGCCCCGACGGTTGCAAAGCTTCGGGAGGCCGGTGCCGTGATTCTGGCGAAAGCGAACATGTCCGAATTTGCTTACAGTGCGGTGGATTCCCATTCCACCCTTGGCGGCAACGCGCACAATGCCTATGACCCCACCCGGATGCCGGGCGGTTCCTCCGGCGGTACGGCGACGGCGGTCCGGTCTAATTTTGCGGCCGCGGGTCTCGGAACGGACACAGGCGGCTCCATCCGTAATCCCTCCTCCTATTCCGGACTCTTCGGCATCAGACCTTCGAAGGGCTTAACCTCCATCGACGGCGTGCTGCCGCTGATGGCGAGCAGGGACACGACGGGACCCATGGCAAAGAGTGCGGAGGATCTTGCTATCGTGCTGGAATCCATGGCAGGGAGTGATCCGGGGGACGATTACACCCTGGAAGCGGACGCGGACACGTTGAAGGGAGAGGGGTATTCCACGGGTCTGTCCGTGAATTCACTGAAGGGAAAACGGATCGCCTGGCTGACCTCCTCCTTCGACTACTACAAAATGAATATCGAAGAACTGAATCGTCTGGTCGAAGAGCGCTACGGAGTCAAAGACTATTACAAAGAATCTGATTTACCTGATTCTTACACGCTCTCGGCCGATATGGAAGCCTTATCGAGAAGGGTCAGGGCGGATTTGAAAAAGGCCGGAGCGGAGTTTGTGGATCTGTCCGGGCAGCTCTCCGATGAGGATCTCTATCTGACCGTTTACATGAACAATCCCGTGGGTAAAAACGGAAAGATCTCAATGGAGTATGACATCAACGGCTTCCTGGCGAAACTGAACGGGGAGAACAAAATCAAAACCGTAAAGGATATCATTGGAACCGGGTCCGGGATCGGATTCATCTACGATTATCTGGGCGACACCTTCCAGGGTGAGTATCCGTTTGCGACTTCCTTCGTCAGGGAGGACTACGAGCAGTACGGCTATGTTTCGTACGGGGATCAGGGCTATCTCAGAACCGGCGACTGGCAGGAGGTGCTTACGAAGCGAAATGCCGTATCGGAGGTGCTGAAGCAGAATCAGGTGGATGCCATCATGTATCTCCATTTCATAGATGCTTCCCCGAAACAGAACGGAGAAGACTCGAATGCCACCAATCCATCCCCGTATGAACGCGCGTTCGGACCGGTACTGGGATTTCCGGATATCAATGTGCCCATGGGCTTCCTTCCTGATTCCAACGGAGTATGGGGAGAAGGTCTCCCTGTGGGCATGGGTCTTGTCGGAGATTTCGGCGGGGAGAAGGCATTGATGGAGATTGCCTACGCCTATGAGCAGGAAGCGGGAGACATCATCAAGAAAACACCGGAAATCACGCCTGCCCTTCGTGATGAAGAACTCAATTCCTATCTGGATGCGCTGATGGAAGTGGCCTGTGCCCTGGATCCCTTGCGGTATGGCGGTGCACAGTCCTCGAAATTCAGAAAGCTTTACGATGCCTACGACAAGGCGTTGAGTGCGGATTATTCCGATCCGGAAAGCGTTTATGAGGCTGCCTACGAGCTGGCGGTTGCCTACGACAAGATCATCGAAGCCTATCATGAAAAGATGGCGGCAGCGGGAACCGTGCTGGTAAAGGGCCAGACGCTTAAGAATATCTCCGGCAGCATTTTTGAGGGCGTGGAAGGCATCACCACCTACAGCTCCGAAGATAAGAAAATCGCGACGGTGACTAAGAAGGGCGTGATCACAGGAAAGAAGGCCGGAAAGACGACGATCTATGCCCTCGATGCATCGGACAAAAAGAATGTGAAAACCCTGGCCTACGCCACGGTTACCGTCGTGGACAGGCCGAAGCTTGTGGTCACGGGCAACTGGACAAAGGATGATGTGGACAGGGAGATCAACGGCTTCGAATTCCTTGTATCGAAGGATTATGACCTGCTGATGCCTGACAAGTGGATCAGCAGCAGAGGAAAGGTGGCGGTGATCGACAGCGCATCCGGAAAAATGATCGTCAAGGGGAAGGGAACCACCCGGATTACCGCCTGCTTCGGCAACGTCAAGGTGTCCACGACACTCAGGGTGAAGTAGGTAAAAGGATAAACAGGTGTCCCCATCCCCGGAAAAAAAAGAAAACCGGATCGATGTGAAAAAAAAGGGATGCATCCCGAAATACAATGTGCTATAATTCATTCCCGGTGTAAGCCGAAAAGGGAACAGAGGAGAGGAAAAGAGGAGTTGTTATGAAGAAAGCGTTATGTACCGTCCTGCTCGGATTGCTTGCAGGGCTTTGCCTGGGGAATGTGGCGCATGCGGCCGGCGGGTTTGACGCCGCCTATTATGCCAGGAAGTATCCCGATGTGGTAGCGGCGTTGGGAACCGATCCTGCGGTGCTGTACAATCACTATGTGACCTACGGGATCAATGAACACCGTTTTCAGAATCTGACGGAGGAGGTCGAGGCGTGGCAGGCGCAGCTGGAGCAGCCGCAGCAGGCTGTCAAACAGGCGCCGGAGGCTTCTCAGCCGGCGGCGCAGCCCGCACAGCCTGCACCCGGACAGCCGATTGAGAATCCGGCGCCCACCAACACCTATGTGGACGTGGATATCGAGAATCAGGTCATGACCTACTATGAAAACGGCAGCATACGGCTGCAGTCTCCCTGTGTGACCGGCAACACCAGCAGGGGATGCGGCACGCCGGTGGGCACCTATTCGATCTATATGAAGACGCCCGGAAAGTATCTCGTCGGTCCCACCTGGAATGTCTGGGTGGATCGCTGGATGCGTTTTACCGCCGGCGGTGTGGGTCTGCATGACGCGTCATGGCGCTCCGCCTTCGGAGGCAGCATCTACAAGACCAACGGCTCCCACGGCTGCGTCAATCTGCCTCACGATGTCGCGCTTCAGCTCTACGACATGGTCAGCAACGGGACGATCGTCAAGGTGCACTGAAGGAATAATCAGATTCGTCCCCGGCATCTGTCTGGATGTCCGGGGCGTTTTTGATAAGAAGGGATGCTTCTTTTGAAGTTTTCATGCAGGAGAGGAAGGAGACAGGCGCATGAGAATCGGTATTCTGGGATACGGGAATCTGGGCCGCGGTGTGGAAAAGGCCGTGGCTGTCAACGCGGATCAGGAGCTGACGGCGGTTTTTACCAGAAGAAATCCTTCGGACGTGCACATTGAGACGAAGGGCGCAAAGGTGCTTTCCGCGGACGCACTTCCGGATATGAAGGACGAGCTGGATGTGCTGATTCTTTGCGGCGGCTCGGCCACCGATCTACCGGAGATGACACCCGGGTATGCAGGTATGTTTAATGTCGTGGACAGCTTTGACACCCACGCGAGGATACCGGAGCATTTTGCGGCGGTGGACAAAGCGGCCAGGGCGGCAGGCAAGGTCGGCGTGATTTCCTGCGGCTGGGATCCGGGCATGTTTTCCTTAAACCGTCTCTATGCGGCGAGCATTCTTCCTGACAGCGAGGCCTACACCTTCTGGGGCCGCGGGGTGAGCCAGGGACACAGCGATGCCATAAGGCGGATTGAAGGAGTGGCGGATGCAAGGCAGTATACGGTTCCGGTTCCGGAAGCCCTCGACAGAGTAAGGAGCGGCGAATGTCCGAAGCTTACCACAAGGCAGAAGCACACAAGGGAATGCTTTGTGGTCGCAAAGGAGGGGGCAGACAGGGCACGCATCGAAAAGGAAATCAAGGAGATGCCGAACTACTTCGCCGATTATGACACGACCGTGACCTTTATTTCCAAAGAGGAGCTGGAAAGGGAGCACGCAGGCCTCCCTCACGGCGGTATGGTGATCAGCACCGGGCGGACCGGTGAAAACAGACATGTGATTGAATATCGTCTTACCCTCGATTCCAATCCGGAATTTACGGGCTCCGTTCTGACCGCCTGTGCCCGTGCGGCATTCCGGATGAATCAGGAGGGCGCAAGCGGGGCAAAGACGATGTTTGATATTGCGCCGGCGTATCTTTCGCCTCTTTCCGGCGAGGAGATCCGGGCGAAAATGCTGTAACCAGGAGGAAAATACCATGATTAATGAAACACTCGACGAGATCCGCTCCAGAGCGCTGGAGGCCATCTCCAGGGCGACGGATCCCGAAAAGCTCAACGAGATCCGTGTCTCGGTGCTCGGCAAGAAGGGAGAACTGACCGGGATCTTAAAGAGCATGAAGGATGTGTCCCCGGAGGAGCGGCCGAAGATCGGACAGCTGGTCAACGATACGCGCGCCGAGATCGAGCGTGTGATGGACGAGCAGAAGCGCTTATTTGAAGCGGCCATTCTGGAGGCCAGGCTGAAAAATGAGGTGATTGACGTCACGCTTCCCGCAAAGAAGATGTGCGTCGGACACAAGCACCCCAACACCATCGCCCTCGAGGAGGTGGAACGGATTTTCATCGGCATGGGCTACGAGGTGGTGGAAGGTCCGGAGATCGAAAAGGACTATTACAACTTCGAGGCGCTCAACATTCCGGCCGATCATCCGGCAAAGGATGAGCAGGATACCTTCTACATTCACGGGGATCTGCTTCTGCGCACGCAGACTTCTTCCGCTCAGGTGCACGAGATGGAAAAGGGAAGGCTTCCTATCAAAATGATTTCTCCCGGAAGGGTTTTCCGCGCGGATGAGGTGGATGCCACACACTCGCCGTCCTTCCATCAGGTCGAGGGGCTGGTGATCGATGAACACATCACCTTCGCGGATCTGAAGGGGACGCTGGATGAGTTTTCCAAGAAGCTCTTCGGCGCAGAGACCAGAACGAAGTTTCGTCCGCACCATTTCCCGTTCACCGAGCCCTCCGCCGAGATGGACGTGTCCTGCTTCAAGTGCGGCGGAAAGGGCTGCCGCTTCTGCAAGGGCTCCGGCTGGATCGAAATCCTTGGCTGCGGCATGGTGCACCCGCATGTCCTGGAAATGAGCGGCATCGACAACCGGAAATACACCGGCTTTGCTTTTGGAGTGGGCCTTGAGCGCATCGCACTACTTAAATATGAAATCGACGACATGCGGCTCCTGTACGAGAACGACAGCAGATTCCTCGACCAGTTTTAGCTGCGCGCAATGAGGTGATGCGGCTTCGGATCGAAGACGGAGCCCGCGTGCTCGCACGCAGGGCTACGGCGAAGAGACGAAGGGAGCGCGGCGAATGCCGCGCCGCCGCATCACCGGATGAG
>JAIKYU010000027.1 GCA_024682835.1 Lachnospiraceae bacterium
CGCCGTCCCGTTGTCTGAAAAGGAGACCAGCAGCCTCTTCGGATTCCCGTTGGCATACTGCTCCTCGATGCTCGATGCAGCGGGAGCCGTAAAGGCTTCGCGATAGTAGAGATTCACATTGGCCGCCGTATTTGCCTTTTCCTGATCGGGTGTACTTCCGGTTTCCTCCGTCAGCTTGTCATAGGAAAGCCGGATCCGGCCGAGGATCTGCTGCGAGATACCCGCCTCGGTCATCGAGTTAACGGAATTGGGATCCAGCAGCGACACGCCGGAAACATGATTGGTTTCATCGATGTCCTTGGCATTGAATCCGTCGTGGATCTCGCTATACTCCTTCGAGGTCTTCTCCGTAAAGGTGAGCGGGGTGTCGGTCCGGTAGCCCGTAAACACGTAACGCCCGCCGTAGTCCACGTTGCCGGTGGCGTAATACTCCTCGGACAGCTCCGTCATCTCCGCGATGATCGCGGACAGATCCGTCGATGTCAGATCCTTGTTGGCTCCCTTATTGGCCTGCGCGATGGCGCCGGTCAACAGATCCGTGACGGTGGACAGCGCATCCTCCGTCACCTTCAGCCAGCTCTCCGCGTCCTTGGAATTTTTCTCATAGTACTGGGTCAGCTCGGACACATTGCTGCGCAGACGCAGCGCCCGGATCGCCACCACCGGATCCTCGGAGGCGCGGTTAATCTTTTTATTTGTCGACATCTGGGTCGCGTACTTGTCTTCCTTGATTTTATTATTGTTGATGTTGAACATCTGATTGTTCTGCATGATGCGGTTTGTGATGCGCATATGTTACCCCCTGTCCTGTGGCTGCCGAAAGGCCTGAATGCCCGGATACCCCCGGCGTTTACCGATGAAACGCCCCGTCAGACTCCTGTCTGGGTGATCAGCCGGTCATAGATCTCCGTCAGCGTCTGAATCATCTTGGAAGCCAGCGTGTAGCTGTTCTGATACTTCACCAGATTGGCGGCCTCCTCATCCTCATCGACGCCGGAAATGGAATTCCGCTGATTGGTGATCGTCTTCTGAAGCGACAGATACGTGTCCTCATTGGTCTGCGAATTGCTGGTATTCAGACTCACGTCCGCAAGCACCTTGTCCAGATACTGACCCGAGGTCGCGCCGCGGAAGATCTCCTTTGTGCTGCACATATCGTAGAGTGCATGAAGCGCGCGGCATTCATCGACGCCCTCCGTCTGATCAAACCGCGTTGCCAGCAGTCCCGTGTCCCCCTGGATCGTCTGACTGATGGTAAAATTGCCGGCTGTCAGATAGGTGATTCCCTTCTTCCTGGTGGCTTCCTCATAGGACGCCGCCGTGTACGGATAATCATCCTCCACCGTCTGACCCGCGCTCAGCGTGATCCGGTCAATGTCCTCCAGCTCGGAATCCGTGTACTGCGGCGGTGTCGTCCCGACGGAGCGGTTGCCCGTAAGGAGGCTCACCCCGTGATCATCCCGATCGGACGGATAGCCGCGATGCATGATATCATTGACCTCCCCCGCGAAGATACGGGCAAATTCGCTCATCTGCTCCAGATAGTAGGGAATGCCCTGATAGTTTACGTCCGGACCGATCTGTGCGTAGCCCGTCGTGTGCAGATCGTTGGTCGCCACCGGCAGACCCGCGTCGTAGCCGTGGGAATCCGTCAGCATATCCCCCGTCACGAAATGGAAGGTATACTCATAACTCGTCGAGCCGTCCGCGTTGGTCACCTCGCGGTAAGCCCAGCTGTCATACTGATACTTCGTGCTGTCCACCGTGATCTGACCCGTGGAAGGCACCGTGCATTTGTCCAGAGAGTGCAGGTATTCTTCGAATTCGTCCGTGCGGACCGTCACCAGGCGGTTTTCCCGGTCCACATTGGAAACATAACCGTGAAAATCCTGTCCGTTGTTGCCGTCCCGCATGGCGATGATTCCGCCGAGCTCCCCTCCGATGTTGCGGTTGCCCAGATCAAAATCCCCGAGATAATCGGAGACGCCCTCCTCGTAATCGCTGCGGACCCATTTCACATCATAGAGGCCGCTGATATCGTGCTGATTCACCATCTCCTGCGGCTGTCTCGCGACGCACAGCAGCTGATTGTACTCCGTGGAATCCACCAGCTTCTGTCCGCCCGCGATGTACACCTCAAAACGAGTCGCGCCCGTCTTGCGGTCCGGCTGACTCATATCCTTGATATCCGTCTCCCGGGTCTCAATATTCACGATTTTGGAGAGCTCGTCCAGCATGATATCGCGCTTGTCCCGCAGCTCATTGGCCGTCGTCCCCGTCATCTCAATCATATTGATGCGCTGATTGATGGTCGCGAGCTCCTGGGCAATGGAATTGATTTTGGAAACGCGGATCTTCAGCTCGTCATTGGCATCCGCCTGCTCCCGCTGAAGAGACTGGTACATATTGTTGAAATACTCCGTCATCGCCTGCACCTGCGAGAGGTAGGTCGTCTTCGTCGTGTCGGAGGCGGAATTGCTCATGGCGGTCTGAAGCGACGCCTGCATTTTGTCAAACAGGGCGGAGAAACCGGTCGAGCCGTCATCCTTCATAAACGTCTCGATGTTGGTGTTGAAATAATTCTTCATCTCAAACTCGCCCAGGAGCGTCTCATTCTGGCGGTAGCGGTTGTCATAGAACTGATCCCGCACCCGTTCGATCGCCAGCGTGTCCACGCCGGCGCCCGCACTGCCGTAGCGGGTGAAGGTGCGCAGCGCATCCGAGGGTGAGGTGTCCACCTTCTGCCTGCTGTAGCCGTCCGTATTGACATTGGAAATATTATTGCCGGTGGTGTTGAGCGCCGTATTGGCTGCCCGGAGTCCCGATGCTGCGATATTCAGACCGAAAAAAGTAGAAATCATGGAATCCCTCCTGCCGTCAAATTCATCCTACATGTAGAATATCGACCATGTGCCGCAAAAACTTATACCCCGGGCAACACTTCTGTATACTCAGCTGCCAAGCGTGGATACGATGTGCTCAAGCATCTCGCTCACCACGTTGATGTAACGGCTCGCTGCGTTGTAAGCATTCTGGAACTTGATCATAAACTCCAGCTCCTCATCGCTGGACACGCTCACGATCTGATCTCTGGCATCGCGGATGGCATTGACCGTCGCCGTCTGCTGATCGGTAATGGAGTCGTAGACATCGCCGGAATTGGCCACCTGTCCCACCAGGGAATTGTAATAATCCATCAGATTGGTCTTGGTGGCAACCGTCGGATTGAGCGTATAGCTCTCGTTCCTGAAGACCTGCTTGAGGGCCTCGGTCATCTTCTTGTCCTCATTTCCTTCGATGTCGCGCATCGACAGAAGTGAAGGATTGCGGATCAGCATCTCGTTGACCGAGAGATTCATCGTCGTCGTGCCGATACGGATCGTGCCTGCGGGATATCCCTCCAGCTGGCCGTTGACCGCCCGCTCGCCGATATCGTAGCGCACCACCCCGGCCTTTGTATCATTGACCAGCGTGAAGAGATCAAATTGCTTTACCGCCTTTTCCATGGCGACCTGATAGACATAGTCGTCCTTTTCCGCGTCGGGAATATTGGAAAAGACCGGCGTCTTCCCTGCCGCAACCAGCTCGGCGTCATGATCGATCAGTTCCTGCCTCACATCCGCAAGCGTCGGTTCCACATACATCTCCGGGTTTTTGCGCGCCGGGTTTGACGCGGCATTTTCGATCACCCGGTTCACCTCTTCCACCACATTGTGAATCAGCTGGTCAAACTCCGCCTCGACATTCATCAGGATCGACTGCCGGATATTTTTATTGTAGAAATTTTGGACGAATTCCGGATCCACATGAAGCGGATCCCCGTTTACGTCCGTTTCCTCACCGCCCATGATGTCATGATAGGTCGCGTTGTGATCGCCGCGCGCGAGGAGGGTGGAGCGCAGCTTCCCGATGTCGGTCCCCGCGACGGAGCTCACTTCCTGCTTGAGATCGAAAACCTTGGCATTGCTGATATCGATCACGGTATAGTCATCCGTGACCGGGTTCCATTCCGTCGTTGCCATGTATTCCCAGTAGGGTGTGGCATAGCCCTGGGAGCTCTCCAGCAGCCGGTCCACTCCCATGTGATTCACATGGTCCGTCATGACAAACGGCACCGACTCAAAATAGACGCTCACATTGCCGAAGATATCCTCGTCATATTCGATTTTGCCAAGCTCTCCCAGCTTGTCCAGCAGAAGATTGCGCTCATCGCGGAGATCATTGGCATGCTCCCGGTGTCCGGATTCCACGCTGACAATTTCCTGATTCAGCTGCATGATCCGGTCCCCATACTCGTTGATGGTCTTGACGATTCCGTCGATCGTCTTATCCATGTTGGCCTGATAATTGGTCAGTCCCTCATAGACCGCCTTTGCCCGGTTTACAAACTCCGATGCGCGGGAGATCAGGGTGTTCATATTGACGGTGTTGGCGGGATCCACATCCAGCGCCTGCACCGCGCGCCAGAGATTGTTCAGCGAATCCGCAAACTCCGCGCCGTCCACCTCCTGCAGCAGGTCCTCCGTCTCCACCATGCAGTCATAGGAGACATTATAAAAGGCCGCCCGGCCGGACTCCGTCCGGTAGGACTGATCCAGAAACACGCTTCTGACCTGGCGGCAGCTGGTATACTCCGCACCCAGACCCACCTGCTGATAAGCATTTGCCGAGGCAGTCTTGTTGATCATGTTGTACTGACGGGTGCCCAGCTGGATCTGCTGTCTCGTGTACCCCTCGGTGTCGATGTTGGTCATGTTGTGTGCAGTCGTGTTGAGCGCATTGGATGATGTCAACAGACCCGACGTTCCGGTCCACAAACTTGCCATCAACGGCATAATGCCACCTCCTTGATAAAAAAAGACCTCTGCCCGCCCTGGTATATCGAGTAGAGGTCTGCATTCATTTCTTACTGCTTCGCGTCAAATCCGCTGGCGGTATATCCGATCGTCTCTCCCGCGGCGCCCGCCATTCTTGTGTAGTTCGCCGACTCCGGTGCTTTTTTGGATGCCTGTATGATGTTCATCTCAAACTGCACCATTTCCAGCGAACTCTGCAGAAGCTGTTGATTCTGCTCATTCACAAGCCGGACCCGGCCTGCCACATCTTTGAGCCTGTCCCGCTCCCTGGCCAGTGCCTGCGCCTCGGTCGGACGTTTGCCCAACAGTGCGATCAGATCCGTGATTGTCAGCGTCCGAACATCCTTGTTCAAAACATCCGCGATGTCTTTCATGGATTGCTGCCGCACCTTTTCCAGCCCGGCGATCCGCTCGACAACGCTCTGCTCATCCTCCGTGATGGCTGCGAGTTTCTCCAGGTCACCGGACACGATCACCGGCGTCTTGGAACCCGACAGCTTAAGCAGCTTCTCGTACTGACTGCTCTCCTGACCCAGTACCTCGATCAGGCCCTCCATTAAACTCGCCACAAAAACCTTCCTCCGGTCCTTATGCGATCGCCTGCGCTGCCTCGAATTTCTCAAGCAGCTTGTCCGCAAAGCTCGCGCCGCTCAAGTTGTCATACTTTCCGCTTTCCAGATTCTGTCTGGCGACCGCAACCACATCATCGCGGATATCCGGAGCCTCCGCCACCGCTTTTCTCGCCGTCTGGAAGTCCTTGCCGATCTGGGAGATCTGCAGATTGTCCGACGGTGCGGCGGCCGCCGCATACGGGGTTTTATTGACCCGTGACGGCTTGCTCGCGGCATACACCTGTGAAATCGTGTTATACGCATCAATTCTCATGATAAGCCTCTTTCATCCGTTTCTTCCGTCCGCAGCCGATCCGCGGACAGCTTCAACAACTGTTCTATACTCTTTATCGGTTATTTTGCCTCTTACTTTAGTCCTGTGTCAAACTTTTCGTGCAAGCCTGAAAAAAAGCTCCGGCGATGCGAGAAACAATCCCGTCTTCGCCTTCTCCTTTAAGGAGAGCCCCGCAAACGCACCGTTTCGGCGCAGTGCCTCACGGACAGCCTCCTTCGTCCGGCGGACCGCATCCTGCACATCCTCCTGTTTCCGGCGCTCCTCCGAAAGCCTTGCCAGCTTGAGGGGCACCATCAGCGCCGTACGGATCCGGATCGTTCCCAGTGCGGAAAACGCATAGGGTGAAAACGCCGGTGCAAGGGATAGCAGCCTCTCCTCCGCCTTTCTCCAGCAGCGCAGCTCATCGAGATAGGACGGATCATAGGCGCGTTCCATCGCCCCCTCCGGATTCACGGTGTACAGATACCCCGCGCGCTCCGTGACCGCAATTGAACGGCGCTTTCCCGTAAGCAGGGCAAAATCCAGAAGAAACAGCATATCCTCCCCGATGGTCAGCGTCTCGTCGAAGGTGAGGGCCGCCTCCCCTTCGGGCATCAGTGCCGACCGCCGGAAAGCCTTGCCCCAGACATGCGTGTCCCGGTTCAGGATCCTTGCTTCAACATAAGCATAACCGGTCAGCGTCTCTCTGTCCAGCATATCCGCGTAGGATCCCGGATGTGTCTGCGCGGTCATCAGGCTGTCGGACGGCAGTTCTTCCTCTTCCCGGTCCGGAGCAGACGTCACCGTCCGGTAGCCGGCGACGATCAGATCCACGTCGTCCCCTGCCAGCGGACAGAAGATATCCGAAAAAAAATCCTCAGCGATGGCATCGTCCGCGTCCGCAAACACGATCCATTCTCCCTGCGCCCTGCGAAGTCCCTCATTCCTCGCCCGGGACACCCCTCTGCGGGCTTCGTCGTCGATGGGCAGGATCTCTGCCGTAAGCGCAGGTACGCGGGCAAGCGCTTTTTCCGCAGACCGATACGCCCGCTCGAATAGAGCATCCCGACGGGTAAACGGAAGGATCACCGAGACATTCATACCACCCGGCCCCCGCTGTCAATCAGTGTCCATCCCTTCCAGAGCTCATGCATCTCAGCGGGATCGGCCGGCTGATTGTTGCGCATCACAAGCGGACGAACGCACATTTTGTCCGGATGGGCATTCAACCGTGCTCCCCAGAAGGAAAAGGTCGAATTGGCACAGATATTCCCGCGGCAGTGGCTCATCAGCTGCATATCCAGCATGCTCTCCCGGCCGGAATTGCCCTCCACCACCGTGAAGCGGTCCCGGTTCGTATACTTTTCCTTCAGCCAGGCGGGATCATCCGAAAACAGATAGAAATGCGTCCGCGGCTCCTTTGCGACAAACAGGGACATCGCCCTCTCATAATAGGCATCCGTCGTGATTCCGGAAAACAGCGCCGCGTTCTCCGGCTCCAGATAGTCCCCCCGGCGCACATGGACGCTGACTGAATGGCGCTCCTCCATCTCATTCATAAGCTCCATGTTATAGAGCCTTCTGTCCTCCCGCCCGGCAGCCGGAAAGACAAACAAATGTCTCAGCGTCTCCAGTCTGTCTGCATAATACTTTTCACAGGCGAAATAGCCCTCGATATACCGGTCGGTAAACTCCAGAATCTCCGGGTGATACATCCGACTCTCGGTAAAAACCGCAGGGGTTCCCCAGAGCGCCGCCAGCGCCTTGACCACCGGACTCCGCTTCAGGAACCGGTTCCGCTCCGCGTTGGTGCACGCTTCCATGGTGAGATTCAAAAATCTCGTGAGCTCCAGCTCCCTGGGCGCCGCAAGACGATTCTGATTGGAGCGGTGAAACCAGGCAAGATCCAGTTTTGCTTCCCGTCCGAGGGAGCGCAGCTTTTCATAAAGAGCGAACTGCTGCATCTGGTTGCCCAGCCCGCCCATCACCCGGATGATGATCACGGCTGAACCTCCCCGTCCGCATGCCAGGTGTCGAAGGGCACCCCCTTCACGTAGCTCACGCCGTAAAACTCCGCCAGCTGCATATTGGAAAAGGAGTACCACTTCGTGCCGATATCCACCTCGTAGGCCATCGTATACGGACTGTCAAATCCCTCGGGCAGCATCGGCAGACGGATGATCAGATCTCCGTCCTCATCCCGTTCATCCGCCAGGATCGCCTCCTGTGCCAGGAGGTAGCGCGCATTCATCTCCCGGTGAATCCTGGCCAGATTCCCGCCGTTTTCAAAATAGGAAAAGAGGAAAATCACCAGCATGGCTCCGAGCACAAAATCCCGCCCGACAGACAACAGAAGCTCCTCCCAGCGCACAAGCGCCGCCGCCTGTGCGCACGCAATGACCAGAAACACACCCGGTCCGAAAAAAACGCGGGTCTGCGGACTCGGAGCAAGAATCAGACATCCGCTGCCGGCAGCCGCCAGCAGGAAGAAAAGCCAGGCGTTGACCGCGCCGGGATGCCTGCGGAAAACCTCCTGCCTCGCGGCAAGCAGCATCAGAAACAGGAAAACCAGCAACAGCGGAAGGAACAATTCATGAACCTGATGAAGAATCTTTAACAGGCGTGCCCCATACAGCATCAGCCCGCTGTGTCCCTCATCGATGGTCGCCGACCGCACCCGGTTGCCCGGGGAGATCAGCTGCATCAGGAAGCCGCCGCCCGCCCCCGCGAAGGCAGCGATCCGAAGCGGCAGCGCACTTTTCGAGACAATCAGAAGAATGGCGGTGAACAGCACAACCGCACCCGACGTGTTTTCATTGCACCAGCCGGCCAGAACGCCGGTGAGGAAAAGCGCTGCGGTCCAAAGAGCCGGATTCCCGCGCTTCCCGGGAGAATCCGTCATTGTGTGCATACACAGCTTCATAAAGCCCAGGATGAGGGTCGTGGTGAAAAGATAGTTGCAGGCGCCCGTTTCCCAGTAAACCGTCTGTCCCGGCTTTACACCAAAGAACCAGAAGCCCAATGCAATCAGCAGATACAGGCGCAGATCGGGATCCCTGCTGTCCCTGCGCACCAGCGCGTACATGAGGAGCATCATTGCCGTGTACACCAGCGCCGCAACGACATTGAACACCGCCCGTTTCATCCCGAAAGCATAGAAAAACAGCCGGACAAGCAGGTGTGCGACGCTGCGCCCCGTCCAGTTCCGGTACTGCTCCGCTTCCTGGGCAAACAGATCCCAAAGCCCCGCGGCACCGTGCGCGGCTTTATAATAGGTAAGATCATCCGACAGGATGGGTGTCAGGCCTTCATAGATGAGTACCGCGATAAAGGTGCCTGCCACTGCCGCGGCAAACCACAGACTGCGCTTATCCTTCATTCTTTTCCCCCGCGAGCCCAAAAATCACGGCCGCATTGTCCAGAGAGCGGGCTTTCACCCCGGGCATCACCTCCGCCAGGATCCTTTTCAGCTCTTCCTCCCTGCTCCTTAGATCCTCAAAGGCCCCGATCAGGCGCTGACCCGTCAGGTCTTTGACCGGCAGCACCAGCCCTTCATCCGTTCCGAACAGATCTCCCGCTATCCCCTTAGATTTAATACTATATCCCACAACCAGTGTCGGCACAAGCGACGAATAAGCCGCTATGGTCGCATGGGTGCGCGCACCGACAAAGAACCGGCATCCGGCGATATAGCCCTTCAGCACCGGCGCCGGATGATCCCCGACGGACACAACCCTGCCGGTATCGGCAAAGCGGGCATGCAGCTTATCCAGCGGCCCGCGGTCATCACTGGATGCCCAGACCACATGGGGAATCAGGGCAATCTGCAGATCGGTATTCCGCAGGATATGATCGATCAGCTCCGCAAAGCTGTCCAGGACACGCCCGCCCTCTCCGCGGTACTGCTCGATGAGCGGACTCACATTGATGCCCACTGTATTGTCCGCGTCAAACCCCTCCGGAAGCGGCATGTTCTTCGCCTCCATCGCAAAAGCGGGATCAGGGATCAGTTTCAGCCGCTCCCTGTCAATTCCTGCCGCCAAAAGGGCTTCGTAAGTCCGGGATTCCCGTGCCGTGACCAGGGAAAAGGTCTTCAGATCCTCAAGCATCGCCCGGTCGCCCGACAGGGAATCCGGCTCGACGGAGCATCCCAGCAGCACGGTCCGTATCCCTCTGCTGACCAGCATCCGGTCTGCGAGGATCAGATCCGGCACCATCTCCGGATAACAGTAGTTGTCCCCGCCGATGGAGACGGCCAGGGAAGGCCGGTTTTTCCCGATCAGCATCGGAAAGCGGTAGCGCAGAAAGGACTCGCGGTCTCCGGTCACCTTCCGCCAGGCATAATACGCGACATGGACAGCCAGATGACGGTTCATGTGCCGTTCCTCCTCCACGCGGTACATATCCGCGGGGAGATAGCGCAGATCTTCATCGGCAGAATTGGTGATGAGCCGCAGCGGCTCCCGGCTTGCGCCCGTCGACTGTGCGGCAATTCCTTCCGCAAATCCGCGGACGATCGCCTCGCAGCCGTGATTCCCGGAGCCCGCGTGATGATAGAGCGCGATGCTCATTGCGCCCCCCGTCCGAAAAACACGACGCCCACCGTTTTGCACAGAATCCACAGATCCATCTTTAACGACCAGTGATCGATGTACTCCAGATCGTAACGCAGAATATCTTCAAAGTTTTCCACGGTGCTTCTCCCGCTCACCTGCCAGAGACCGGTGAGGCCGGGCGTCATGGAAAGCCTTCGCCTGTAATGCTGGTCATAGCGCTCAAATTCGCTCTCCGTCGGCGGACGGGTGCCCACCAGGCTCATGTCGCCCCGAAGAATGTTGAAAAACTGCGGAAACTCATCGATGCTGGTCTTTCTTAAGAACGCGCCGACCTTTGTGATCCGCGGATCGTTGCGCATTTTGAAGATCGGTCCCTGCATCTCGTTCTGGCTCTCCAGCTGTTTCTTCTGCCGCTCCGCATCCGCCACCATCGTGCGGAACTTGTAAATCCGGAATCGCCTGCCGTTCCTGCCGATCCGGATCTGGGAAAAGAACACCGGTCCGGGGGAATCCAGCCGGATCGCCAGCGCCACAAACGGCAGGAGGATTCCCGTGATCAAAAGCCCCACCAGACCGCCCAGAATGTCCGTCGCCCGCTTGATCACCAGTCCCCGGTGCCTGCCGGTGACATGCGTGTAGGAAACCACACTGTATCCGGCAAACATCCCCACCTGGGTGCTGCCGGCGAAGAGTCTTTCGATCTCCAGGGAAAAATGCACGGTGACCCCCATGTCGTTGAACGCCCGGATGATTTCCGTAAGATTTGCCTGCGCAATATCCGGCGTGTAGATAAACACCTCGTCCAGCGGCATCTGCGTGGTCTTTTCCACCAGTTGTGCCCGGCTCGAGATCACGGGGATCTCTTCGATCTCGGTTCCCGTCATGTCCTCATCCAGGCAGACCGCTCCGACCATCCTTCTGGTCAGATCCAGACTGTTGTGAAGCCGGTGAATACAATCTTCGATCGCGGCCCGCTCCGAAATCACAAGCACCCGCGTGGTTTTATCCCCGGACCGCCAGTAGGCCCGGAGACCGCGTCGGATCAGCAGATGGCTTCCCAGCGTGAGTCCCAGATCGATCAGAAACCAGTAGCCCATCACCAGTCGGGAAATTGTGTCCACCGTATGGAGCGCGTAGAGGACAACCAGACCGGAAATGGACACGATCACCTCATAGCGCAGCACATGATAAATTTCCAGAATGATGCCCCGCTCCAGAAAATCCCGGTACGGATCCGCCGCGAGCACATAGATCAGACAGGCCATCACCAGCACCGCACAGGCGCCGAAATACGTCGACTTGTCCTCCATTCTCCTGAAGCTGCCGAATCGGATCAGGGCAGCCATCACATAGGAGGCGATCACCGCAAAAACATCGGCCGCCAGCAGCAGATAGGTCACCATGACACGCACCCGGGAGCTCATGTTTTTGACTCCCGACGCAAAAACGCCGAAGGAAGCGCAACCCGATCCTGACGATCAACGTGCAGCAGCTCGCCCCAGCAGGTGCCGAAAACAAGAAGCAGAAAATTTCTTCCTATATAAACGCTCACCAGATGTGCCTCCACCACGGTGTAGACAGATAACGCCACAATAACCGCCAACATAATCCCGTCCCGCCTTCTGCCGCTTCGAACGACAAGAAGCAGAACCATCACAACCGCCAATGCCCCCGGCACGATTCCGTACCAGTAAAACAGACGGCACCACCCCATATCAAAATACCGTTCGGCCCCATGACCGGAAAACAGTCTCCATGTCGTGAGATCCGCGTGCTCTGACGCCCAGTACAGCTCCGCGATCCGGCTGTTGAGCTTTTCGTCCAGAAACACCACCACCCGCGAAAGAGACGCGTTATGCCGGTATCCGACCGCGAAGCTGACCGCTGCGCACCAGACGGAAAACGCGACACAGCCCGCAACTGTCGCAAAACCGGCGATATAGGGCCAGCGCTGCTTTGCCGGCGCACCTTCCCGATAGGTACACAGCAATCCCATCAGAAGCAGCAGGGCCGTCACCATCACCCCCGTCCGGGAATCCGTGAGCAGCCAGAGTCCGATATCGGCGGCAAGGAACAGAAGATAATGTACCGGCCGAAACCGGCACCCCCAGGATAACATCGCCATGCACAGCAGCATGAAAAACATGCAGTGCAGCGCGTTGGGATGTCCAAACCCCAGACAGTACCGGACACTTGCTGCCTCGTTCATACGAACAGCCGAATCCACCGTCTGCGCACCAAAAATTCCCATCACGGACAGCATAGCAATCAGCACGCAGCCAGCCGCTGTTTCGAAGAACGCCGTCTTCATCATCACCTGGCCGGATCGTCCCCCCGCAGCAGTCACAAACACAAGGGTGCGCAGGATCTCATTGCGTCCCGTCATGCGCCAGCAGAAAATGCCGAACAGGAAGGCCAGAGCAATCACGGCCCATTCCCTGCGCGTATACCGCCCGATCAGCACGGCCGCAAGTGTCAACACAAAGGTTGCCCGGAAGATGCCGCTTTCATACGGGTTGTGCAGCTCGCTCTTATCTACAAGAACCACCAGGATCTCGATGGTCAGTGCCGCATAAAACAGCGCGGCACGGAGCCGGTCGATCGTCTCTCCTTTGAAAACCCGCCTGATGTCCATTTCCGTGCCGACTGCCTTCAACCGCCTGATGTCCGGCGGTACAGACCAAGTCTCCGTCCCGCCGAACGGAACGCCCGCATGGCAAAATACTTCCCGTAGCTGACGCGGCTTTTCAGCTGCTCCGCCGCGAGCGCCGCACCCGTCGGCCGAATGTCCCGACGCGCGTACAATCCGGAGGTACGCTTATAGTTCTCCAGCTCCCTGCGACATTCCTCTGGCGTGAACACCCGTCCCTGACGGTCCATATAGTGCAGAAAGCTGTATATATTCTGCTCGGAGGCCCAGTACCCGTCGGACACATTGTGTCTCGCCCAGTATTTCGGCGCAACGGCGAGCTTCAGCTCCGTACTGGTGAGCGCCGGGAAAACCGCAAAGGACGAATTGGACAGCAGCAGGTAGCGCGCGTTTTTGAGAATGGCGTAGTCCGTCCCGATGTCATTGCACACCGCCGGAAACTCCGGCAGAATCTTGCGCGCATTTTCCGGCTCGTCCGTGATGACATGGAAGCGCATCGCCGGATTGATGCTGCGCATGTATTTCACGCCGTTCAGCCAGTACCTGCGCTCCAGAAACAGACCGGGATCCGCCATATAGTCGCCGCAGCGCAGATGAATGACGCACAGATCATCCGCCGTAAAATCATGGATGTCATAGGCAGGCTTCACCTTCAGCCAGTCGCCGATCTCATCCCGATAGCGGGAAAAATAACTCTCATCCTGCAGATTGCCGCACAGCAGCGTGTTGTCCGAAACCTCATGGATGGATTCCTTCGGTCCGCTGATATAAGCGCCGTGCTGCAGATCATGCGCCGATGTCCCGATGTAGAGGCGCGTGTCCTCATCCTCGAAAACCGTCATCTGCTTCTTGATCTCAGGCGTAATCTCCTCGCCGAGATCGAGATCCATGAAATACATACCGCTGTCATCATGAATGTTATGAACGAGCGTCTCTCTTCCGGCGGTGCCGAACACGCACCCGCGCTCCTTTGCGATCGCCCGCGCCGTCACATAGACAAACAGCTGATTGCCGAGTCCCTGTCCCTTGACCAGCTCCGTTCCGATCATGCTTCTTCCCCCATGGACTGCGCCTGACCGGCACCTCCCGCGTGCAGCACATGCCTGCCCTCCAGAGTCGCGGGGCAGATCCGCTCGTTTTTCACCTCATAGATCATGTCACATTTTTCAATGGTGTTGAGCCGGTGGGCGATAATGATCATCGTCTTCCTGCCATGGAAGCTGTTGATCGCTTCCATCAGCGCCTCCTCCGTCTCTCCATCGAGTGCGCTGGTCGCCTCATCAAACACCAGAATCTCCGGATCGTGATAGAGGGCACGCGCAATGCCGATCCGCTGTCTTTGTCCGCCGGAAAGCCGCACGCCGCGATCCCCGATCCGCGTATCCAGCCCTTCCGGAAGAGAATCCACAAATTCCAGCAGCTGCGCTTCCTTCAGCACCTGCCGGATGCGCGCGTCGTCGATTCTGTCCGCGTCGATGCCAAAGGCGATGTTGTCACGGATCGTCTCATCCACGAGATAGATCTGCTGCGGAATATAACCGACCTGTGCCAGCCACGAGTCGTAATCATCAAAAATGCTCACCCCGTCACAGAGAATCTCTCCGGACTGGGCATGCAGCAGTCCCAGCAGAATATCAACTATCGTGGATTTCCCTGCGCCGGAGGCACCCATGATTCCCACGGATCTGCCTCTCGGGATCTCCATCGACGCATCGGTAAAGATGTTTCTCTCTCCGCCGGGATAGCGGAAGGTGATGTTCTCCAGCTCGATCCGGTCGCGAAGCGAAAGGGGCTCGCCTCTGCGTTCCCGCCTTGTCGCGTGCATATCTCCGGCCCGCTTCATCCCCTCTGTCAGATTGTCGTAGACGAAATCCAGTGCGGGCTGCTCATAAGCTATTTCCGTGATATAGGTGTTGATACGGTTCGCGGACGGCATGAGTCTTACGGCCGCAATGGCAAAGGCGGTCAGCTGCGGGATCAGCACCTTCACGTCGCCGCCTGCCAGAATATAGACCGCGATAAAGCCCAGGACGCTCACAATAAAGGAAGTCTCGATCACAATGCGCGGCACGCTGTTGAGCACCGCGTAATCACGCCCGATGTCCGCACCGACCCGTCCGCTCTCATAGTAATTGCGGATGAAGAAATCCTGCCGGTTTAAGACCTTGACGTCCTTGAGCCCGTAGATCGCCTCGATCCGCCACTTTGCAATCCGGGAGGCCGTCTCCTGATCCTTCTTGCCGATCGCATGAAGCCTTGGTTTGAGCACCTTCCAGTTGATAAACGTCATGAGCAGGAAAATCGCGATGATGAAAACCGTCATCTCCCAGTTGATCGCAATCAACACCAGGCCCAGGAAGATCGAGACGGTGACCTCCGTGCCCAGTGACAGCACGGCCAGCACCAGGGAAAAGGTCTTTGGGATGTCACTGTCCGTGATCCGGAAGGTCGTCGGTATATCCGCCTCCAGGTATTCCTCGTACGGGCGGTTCAAAAACTCCCGCATGACGCGGCTGATCATCTCATTGCGCGCCCGGGTGACAAAGGTGTTCTGCCGGTACACCTGAAACAGAAGAAAGAGATTTTTGACAATAAAAATGACGATCAGCGCAAACAGAAGCGTCAGGATCATCCGTACCGGTTCATACAGGCCCATCCCCCGGGCGAGCGAGGAAAGCAAAGGATGCTCGTCCACGACCCTGTAGATGGTCTCCGGCGCCGTGATGGCGCTGACAAAGGGCACAATCATGGAAACGCCCAGCGTCTCAAACAGACCGCCCAGCAGGATCAGGAAAAACAGCAACACGATGGTCCGTCGCTGCTTCGCATCAAAGATGGCATACAGTTTTTTCGCCACACCCCGCATATTCCGCGCTTATCTGTCCTTTCCGATCAGTTTCTTCACCGTCCGCTTCATGCAGACCTCCGCCTCATGGAGCGCCTTCGCCGCCCACATGCGCAGATGCCGCAGCCGTCTGCCGCTCTCGCTTTCCTTTTGCAGAATCAGGTGCGGATACTCCTGCCAGTGCTCCCTGAGCCATGCCGGATACCCTTCATCGATCTCCCGCCGCACAAACCGGGCATCTCTTCCAAAGATGTCTTCACCGTCCCTGATATGGTCAGCCACCTGCGAAAGGGTCCACCGGGAATTATACTCCTGATGCGCCGCGGAGACCACCTTATCCTGGACGCGCCTGCGCACATCCTTTTCTCCGGCGCCGCCCATATATCCGAAATGCCAGCCGCCGTCCGCGACGCGGATCCCGTCCGCCTTGCGCTCCGGCTCGCGCAGCTCGCCCAGCTGCCAGCCCCTTTCCCGCAATAATCGGTAGGAAACCATCTTTGAGCCGATCCATTTCCTGTCCTTCACCCCGTCGAATTCTCCGGAGATGGAGAGCAGACTCCCCGAGGTCTCCTCCATGTTGAGGTAACAGTAGAACAGCCGCTGTGCGAAATGATATACCTTCGTCGGATCAAAATCCGCCAGAATCTCCTTTATCTTGTCCGGATTCGGAATCTCGTCGAGATCGCTGAAAATGACGATATCCTCATCGGTGCAGCCCGCCAGTCCGCGGCCGACCGCATTTTTCTGGAAGTTGTCGCGCTCATGCGTGCCGCCCGCGGGCGTGTCCTCCACGGTCACATGAATGATCCTGTCCGCGAATTCCGCAAACTCGTCCTGATGCTCGAGGTAATACATCGGCTTCTTCCTGCCGGAAAAGGTCTCCGTCGCCTCGCTGATCACAAAACGATCCACCACATCCGACAGGACATGGAGACGGATCTTCAGAATATCCAGTTCGTTAAAAAACTGAAAGCAGTCGTAAACCATTTTTCTTCTTCCTGAGCCATGCATGCAGGGCTCCCAGCCGCTGTCTCAGCGTCGGCTTGATGAAATTCGGATACTGTGCGTTCGTTCCCCGCCACTTGTGAAAGGCGAAGGGCGTGATTCCCTGCACCTCGGGGATCATATGCTCATGAGAGAAATACTTCGCCACCTCAAGCGGTGCGATCCGCATTCCCTCCGCCTCCAGCAGATGCCGGATTTTACAGCAGATGAAGATGTCCTCATGATACCACATCTTCCCAAAGGCAAAGATGCCTTCCCACGGCACACCCGCCGCTTTGGGATAATCCAGCAGCCGTTTGCTTCTGATCCCGACACTGTTGCCGACCCGGCAAATATTGCCGTCCCGGTCCCGGTAGGAGATCTGGTCATCCTCAGCCGGCAGCGGCCAGGGGGAGCCGATATAGTCATAGGAAAGAAACTCCTCCCGCCAGCACTCGGGGTGCACCACGAACCCATCCGCATGGACGATCAGGGCAAATTCCGTGCGGATATAGTCCCCGAGGTCATAGACCATGTGGTAATTAAAGGCATCGATGTCGGTCAGCTTCTCAATGTGCGCATACCGGATTCCCCGGGGCAGAAACAGCGGTCTCCTGTGCGTGATCAGCACCGCATCCCCGAAATCGATCCCCCGCATGCTGTACTGCATCGCACGAATCGTCGCCTTTACATTGACGCTTGTCATGGCCACCAGCGTCACCTGTTTCAGCTGAAGCTTATCCGTCATATCCGTGTCATCTCTTCCGTGTAGATTCCGTCATCGGCGCGGTTCTGATACCATCGGCCAGGCGCGATGAGCAGGCTTTTTCCGTGATGCGGCTCTTTCAGCCAGGCACCCCACCAGGAATAACTGGAATTGGCGAGCACATGATGTCTGCAGGCACGCATCAGCATCAGCTCCGCCGCGTCCTTTCTGTCCCCCTGCTCTTTTGTCAGGCAGACCACCCGGATCCGGCCGCCCGATATTCCCTTTTCCCGGCAGCTCTCCGCATAGGTTTCCGCAAACGCGGGATCATCGCTGAACACGTAAAGGGATGTCTCTCCCAGCTGCCCGCCAATCAGGGCAAGCGCCCGTTCGTAGTAGCTTTCCGTGCAGATCCCGCCGTGGGTTTTTGCCGTTTCCGGAAGCAGATAATCTCCGCGCCGGATATGCATGCTCACCGAGCGCTCCCCGTCCCCGCGGATTTTCTCCAGCAGGGAGGCGGCTTCCGCCGATCCGGTGAGATTCTTCCGCTCCGGACAAAACGCCTCCCGGATCAAAGCGCGCACCTCCGGATCCGGAAAATACTGCTCGCTCTGGAAGTAGCCGTTGAGATATCCCTCCTCAAGGGTGAGCACCTCCGGATGAAAACGTCCATCCGGCTCCTCCCATTCGAGGTTTCTTCGCCCGAACAGCTTCCTGCGGATCCGGCTTACCGGATCCGGAAAAGCATCCCGCAGGGTGCGGATTTCCCGCTCCGATGCCTCATCATAGGTGAGACCGAAGACCTCCCGCAGCACGGGACGCCGCAGACGGTCCTCCTCGTAGCCGCTTTTTTCATCGATCTTCACCTCCCGGCCCAGCTTCTTTAACTGCAGCAGGAGTGCATACTGAAACATCTGGTTTCCCAGACCTCCCTGCAGTCTGATGATGATCATACGTCCCCGCTCACCGGAAATCCCCCTCCCGCAGGGGTTCCCCGCGCTCCAGCTTCTTCGCCGCACGTCTGCCGATCACCTCGTCCAGACGGGCCGGGGGAAGGCCGTCTCCCGGTCTGATGGAGCGAATGTTCTCCGGCGAAAGGAGCTCTCCTTCCGCAATGTCCTGCACCACAAAAAGCGACCGGGAAAGCGAACGCTCGGTCCGCTGCCTGTCTGTGAGTGCATAGTCTCTTTTTCCCAGCGCCTTTTCCACGATCCGCACTTCGCGAATCATCCGGGCAAACTCCTCCGGCTCCATGGAAAACGCACTGTCCGGTCCGCCGTCCGCGCGCCTGAGCGTCAGGTGCTTCTCGATCATTTTGGCGCCCAGCGCCGCGGCAGCAACGGCAACCGCACTGCCCGGCGTGTGATCGGAGAGACCGCTGACCGTGTCATAAGTCTCTCCCAGTGCCGGCATCATCCTGAGATTCACCTCTTCATAAGGTGTCGGATAGGCCGAGACACATTTCAACAGAATCACGTCGTCATTTCCCGCCTGTCTGCAGGCATCCACTGCCGCACGGATCTCAGCCGCCTCCGCAATTCCGGTCGCCAGGATCACCGGCTTGTGCTTCGATGCCGCATACCGGATGAGCGGCACATCCGTAATTTCAAAGGAAGCGATTTTAAAAGCCGGCATTCCCGTCTCTTCCATGAAATCGACCGCCGTGCGGTCAAAGGGTGAGGAAAAGCAGAGCATTCCCAGCTTCTTTGCCTCCTCACAAAGCTTCGGCTGCCAGTCCCAGGGAGTATATGCCTGCTGATACAGGGAATACAGCGTCGTTCCATCCCAGATCGTCCCGTGATCCAGCCTGAAATAGGGCTTATCACTGTCGATGGTAATCGTGTCCGCCGTGTAGGTCTGGAGTTTGATGGCGTCAGCGCCGGCCTCATGCGCCGCGTGAATAAGCTCCACTGCCCGTCCGAAATCCTGATTGTGATTGCCGGACAGCTCCGCCACAATCATGGCAGGCGCATCCCCGCCGACCTCTCTGTCCCCGATCGAAACCGTCCTCATGAAAGCATCTCCATAAAATCATCCTTGTACGGTGCAAAATCCTTGCACTCATTGTCGATGGCGTCAAGCATCTCCGCATACTTCTCCCGAATCAGGGTCCGGTAGTTGTCGCGGTTGTCATATCCCTCTCTGGTCCAGGCAAAGGGGTGCGCAAGAATCTGGATGCGAGGATGGGCGGCGATGGTCGCTTCATCCGGATAGCCGTAACGCCAGACGTGATTCGCATCCGAAAGATATTTCACCCGCAGCTCCGAATCCGGAGAAGCCTTGGGATCAAAGGTGAAAAACTCATCCTGATACGCATTCAGAATTCCCGGAAGCTTGATATTCTCGGCCAGCACCGCAGGCGACGGCCGGTGGATCGAGAAGCAGTCGATGGGAAATCCCAGCATATCACTGAGCATGTTGATCTCCTGCCGGATCCGCTCACGGATCAGCTTCATATCCGTCATGCCGTTGAGAGCAAAATGCAGTCCGATCGTATGTCCGCGCTCATGCATATCCGTCAGGATATCACGGTTTTTTCGCGAGAGAATGTTGTAGGAGGGATTCGTCCACTGGAAGAAATAGTGGGCATGAAAATCCATGCTGTCCTCCACCCGGGAAAGTGCACGGGCCCGTTCGACAGAATATTCCACGTCATGCCGCACGAGAAGAAACGCGTCCCTTCCGGCCGCCTCCGCGTAGGTGCACGCCCTTCCGCTTTCCTTTACCAGCCGGATGATCTCCCGGTAATCATCATATGAAAACATCTTCACCTCCTCAGGCGTCCCGTCTGGTCATCCCCGACAGATAGTCGCGCCATCTGGCAAATACCGCCTCACCGCTCGCGATTTCCTGAATCCGCCGGGCTTCCCGTCCCAGACGCTCCGCAAAATCCTCATTCTCGATCAGGCGGTTCAGCGCGTCCGTCAGCGCATCCTCATTCTTGATCGGGATCAACAGCCCGTTTTCCCCGTCCCGGATCACCTCCGCCGGACCTCCGCAGGGACAGTCCGTCGCAACGATCGGCATCCCGAGCGCCATCGCCTCCAGCAGCGAATTCGGAAGCCCCTCCCAGTCCGAGGTGAAGGCATATACCGCCCCCTTAGGCAGCTCCCGCTCCAGGGTGTCACATCCGCCCATCAGCAGGATCCACTCCTCCGCGTGATTCTCCGCGATGATCCGTTCCAGAATCTCCTTTGTCCCGTCAAAGGAATCCGGTCCGTATATTTTCAGCACGTAATCCGGATGCTTTTCATGCACACGCACAAACGCCCGGCACAACAGCGGCTGATTCTTGAAATCCACCAGACGGGCGTGATGCACGACGCTTTTGTCCCTTTTTTCGGGACGCGCCACGCCGAAATAACGCGGATTGACCGGATTCAGGATAATGGTCGAATGATCCTGCAGGTACGGCTTGAAAAAAGCGCGCTGTTGTTCCGTCTGGAACACGGCTCCCGCTGCCCGCGGAAACAGCCATCGGATCTGCACCTTATCCGAAAACGCATCGTAATGCCCGATCGGATCCGTCCGCACGCAGACGATCACCGGAACCCCCGTTCCCTTTGAAGCCATGAGCGCCCGGTAATTGGCCCGCTGTGCAAAGGGAACGAGCACATCCGGCCGCTCCCTCTTTAAAAACTCCCGCAGATATTTCACGCGAAGCAGAAACTGAACGACACGGTTCTTCTTTTCGTCTCCCGGACGAAGTCCCACGTGCACCCGCTTCACCCGCTCATCCAGCGGAAATTCATTTTCCTCCTGCCACTCCGTCGCGACAAAAACGCCGTATCCCTGCGCCGCAAATTCGTTGGCCAGATTGGAGACCACGCGTTCCGCGCCGCCCTGGCAGAGACAGTTCAGATGGAAGGCAATCGTCTTCAATACAGCAGCATCCCCGGTTCCAGCTTCAGCTCGCATTCATAGCGGTCAATCAGAACAGAACCGTCCACCGTGCGGACAACCGGCCGGTCATCAAACACATAGGCGATCTCGCCCGGTGCAAACATCGAGAAGTCGATCATTTCATCAAAGGGCTTCGCCTGCCAGATTGTGACCTTCTGTTCATACCCGGTGAAGCAGAAGGCGCCGGGGAACGGAGCCGCCACGCCGCGGATGAGGTTGTAGATGTCCCTCGTCCGGGCATGCCAGTCAATCTTGCCGTCCGCCGCCGTGCGCTTGTCAAACCAGCTGTCAAAATCCTTTGAATCCGTGCGGATGCGGATCTCTTCCCCGTTCAGATACTTTGTGAGCAGCTGCCGGATCAGCCGGTTGGTACAGATCATGTTTTTGTACTGCGCCGTCCGGATATCGTCATGTTCATTGATGGAGAACAGCTCCGTGGCAAAGACATTCGGAGAATCCGCCTCCTCGTCATACCGGAAGAGATTCAGGTGAAAACGGGTGTCCCCGAGAATCATGGACCAGTTGAGGGGTGAGCGCCCGCGGCCGAAGGGCAGATAGCCCGCGTTGCCGTGAAAACCGAAGATGCCCAGTGCAAAGGCGTCCAGCACATGCTTCGGAATCAGCCGCTGCCAGCCGACCACCACGCCGATATCGAAGGTGTTCTCCGAAAAGAATCGCTTCGTCCTCTCATCCTTGAGGCCGTAGGTCTGTGCCGCAAAGACCGGTATCCCGTATTTTTCCTTTACGGAGGTGAGCCCCTTGTAGCCCGAGATCTGATTCCGGAAGGTCACCTCCGGATCGATGGTCACCAGCAGATCCACCGGACAGATCTCCGTCCGGATAAAGTCAATGGTGACCTCCGATGTGTCCTTGACCCCGAATACCACTACCTTGTAATGCATCGCACTTCTCCCGTCACAGATTCTCTTTGTACCACTCGATCGCCAGTGCGATTCCCGCCCGGAAATCGTAGGAGGGATCGTAGTGCAGCATTTCCCTTGCCTTTGAAATATCGGCATTTGAATCGCGGATATCGCCGGCCCGCGGAGGGCCGTAGATCGGTTCCACCGTGATGTCCAGCGCCTCGCAGAGATCGTTGTAGACGTCAATCAGATACTCCCTGCCGCCCGCACCGATATTATAGGCCTCGCCCGCTGCGGAGGAGGGCGCCAGACACGCCCGGAGATTGGCCTCAATCACATTGTCGACATAGGTAAAATCCCTGCTCTGCCTGCCGTCCCCGTTGATCGTCGGCTGTTCCCCGTTCAGGAGCTGGCGGAGGAATTTCGGAATCACCGCGGCATAGGCCCCGTTGGGATCCTGTCTTCTTCCAAACACATTGAAGTAACGCAGGCCGTAGGTGTCCAGATGATACAGCTTAAAATACAGCTTTCCGTACTCCTCGTCCGCCCGTTTGGTGAGTGCATAGGGGGACAGGAGATTCCCTTCCCCTCCCTCCTTTTTCGGAAGGACCGTCGAATCACCGTAAACGGAGCTGGAGGAGGCGTAGACGAATTTCTGCACGCCGTTCTGTCTCGCGGCTTCCATCATGTTCAATGTCCCGCGGATGTTGATCTCCTCGTAGAGCAGCGGCATCTCGATGCTGCGGGGCACACTGCCCCAGGCGGCCTGGTTCAGCACGAAGTGCACCCCCTCCGTCGCCCGTTTGCAGGCCTCAAGGTCCCGGATATCATCCTCCAGAAAAGTAAATTTCGGATTGGAAAGAAACGGCTCGATATTCTCCCTGTGTCCGGTCGAAAGATTGTCCAGGCAGCGAACGGTATACCCCTTGTTAAGGATCGCCTCACACAAATTGGAACCGATGAAGCCGGCGCCGCCGGTCACCAGAAACACACTGTCTTCCGGAAATGTAAGCTCTGAAAATCCCATCTGCTGTTTATCCCTCCTCTAAACTCTTGTCCAATATCCGCAGCAGCTCCTGCCGATAGCGTTCGGGCGTGTAATCGTCCGCGCGGAGCAATGCCTGCTCCGCATAATGCCTTCTCAACCCCGGATCCTGAATCATCCGGGTGATCTGCTTTGCCAGAACCGCCTCGCCGTCTTCCCGCACCTGCGGATCGGTGTTTATCTCAGCCGGCATGTCAGGAATCAGTATACCATATTTGCCATCGATTGTCGTTTTCGTGGAAACGCCGTAGGGTGCCGTCTCGAGCAGCTTCTGAAGTTCCTCATCCGACAACAGGATCTCCCGGGGACCGGATCTGCAGTCTGTCGCGATCACCGGCTTCCCGAGAGCCATCGCCTCAACCAGCGCATTCGGAAAACCCTCATGATTAGAGGGCAGCACATATAAATCCGCGGCCGCCACCTCTGGAAACGGATTCGTGAGCGCTCCGGTCCATGTGATTTTTCCGTCCACACCGAGTTCCTCTGCCAGCCTGCGGTAGGCGGTATATTTTCCGGCGCCGATGATCACAAGCCTCGCTCCGGAAAACTGCCCGGCCACGAGCGCGAATGCCTTGATCAGGTGCCAGTGGGCCTTGATGATATCATCCCTGCCCATGGTGACAACCGTAAACGTGTCCGGCTGCCGTTTGACCGTTCGCTCCGCTGCCTGGCTGCGGACCCCCGCAACATCCAGCGGGTTGTAAAGAAACCGCGTCCGCTTTGCGCCAAAATCCCGCTGCAGCAGGGACTCCAGTTCCCTGGAGCATGCGAGCACCAGGGAGGAACGGAGCACGCAGCCCCTTGTGAGCAGCCTGTTTTCCAGATCCGTTCCGCAGCGCTCTCCCGTGATCGTCGCACAGGTGCTTCCCAAAAGACGACCGATCGGTCCCGGTGCAGACAGAATGTTGATCAGATTGGCCGTGTTGCCGAAGGAGTAGCAGATGTCGTAGTTTTTTCTGACCCGTCCTGCCTTTCGCACGCGGCGCAGCACATTGATGATCTTCCTGACTCTGCTTTTCTCGCTCGGTACATTCAGATTCACAATGGTCAGACCGCTCACATCGTAATGAATGTTCCGGTCGCTGAAAATGCAGAGCGCAACGTCATAATCCTCCGACAACAGCCGTGCCGTTGCCACGGCTACCCGCTCAAATCCGCCCTGATGCAGCATCGGCAGCATCAGCAGAAGTTTTCTACGGTTTTCTTTTCCGTTCACAGCCGCACCGCCTCCGGCAGCCCCCCGCCGGTTTCGTAAAACCGCATCAGCATCGCTGCCTGTGCCAGCGCATCAAAGCCTGCAAGCTCAAGCTTCCCGCATGCCTCCGCCGATCGGGCTTCGCGGATATCCTCGCCGCCGTCCGCAAGCCGTCCGGTCAGTTCCTGTGCCCACTTCTTCTCCGCCTCCCGGATCCTCGCGTCCTGATCTCCGATCTGCTCCCGGCTCACAAAGGGGGTCGCATCTACCGCAGGCGTCACCGCATCGGATATCAGGCAGCACAGTCCGGCCGCCTGCGCTTCAATCACACTGCCCGGCAGTCCCTCGTAACGGGACGGGAAGGCAAAGACATCCATCGCCTGATAGTAGTCCTGCACATTGGGACAGTCACCGGCAAAAACGACACGTTCCCGGATTCCCAGGGATCCGGCCAGCTCCTGCATCTGTGTCAGCAGGCCGCCTTTTCCGACGAGCAGCAGCCGAAGATCGGAATCCGGCATCATCCGCGTCATCAACGCAAACGTGCGGAGCAGAAATTCATGGTTTTTTGCGTAGCGAAAGCTTCCTACATGGCCGACGACACGGCTGTCGTCGAGTCCCAGTTCCTTCCTGAGCTTTCGTCGCACCTCAGGCTGAAAACGGTACCGGTCCAGCGGGATCGCATTGGGCAGAATCACGGTCGGTGCGTGGCCAAAAACCGCCCGCGCCGCCTCTTTTGAGCAGGCGAAGCGGAAGTCCGTCAGCGGTTTCATCGTTTTGTCCGCGCGGCGTATCATCCGGTCCTCCCGTGAGAGCGGCAGACGCATTGCCCGGGTCACCATTCCCTTCCATCCCGGATCCGTTCCCGCACTCCGCGCATGAGCGATCGTCACCGGCACGCCGGCCCGGCCGGCCTGCGCCAGATAAATGGATGCGGTGCTGGTCATGTGTCCCTGCACCATGCGCCAGGTCCCGGCATATTCCCTGAAAAACTGCTCACAGGCACTCCGGTAGGCAATAAAGCCCGTCCTCCCCGGCTTCAGCTGCGGCCTGGGCAGCGCGTAGATCCGTCCGCCGAGCGCACGGATCTCCTCATCGTAATCGTCCTCCCCGCGCACCGCCATCAGCTCGTCGGAGGACGGCACCCGCTTCCCTCCTGCCGAAGCATCTGTATGCACCAGAAAATCAAACTGCACGCGATCCCGATCGATCGCGCGCAGGATGTCCATCATGCGGCTTTCCGCGCCGCCCCGTCCCGTTCTGCCGAATACATGGAGTATGCGCAGCGGTTCTGTCATGCGCCCTTCTCCTTTCCCTTTCCTTTGGAACCCTTTTCCACCAGAAATCTCTTGGCCTGTGCCGTCAGCCGCTCCACTCTCTGACCGAAATCCGACCGCCTCACGGTCGGCTCGAACAGCAGCGTTTTATAAGCAATCAGGCGCGCTTCCGAAAACAGGGCCTCCACGCGTGCAAAATCCTCCTCTGTCATGGAATTGACATGATAGACCAGCGTGGCGGTTCCCTCCGTCTTTGACTGCACTGCCTGCTTCTGCGATCGCGTGATCGGATAAAAGGTCAGTTCTCTGTAACGGTACGGATCACTGCCGAAGCCGTCCGTCACACGCCGGAAGCCGCAGGCTTTCAGCGCTTTCAGGGTGTTCTCATCATAGCTGTGGGACGGGGCCATGAAGATGTCCGTCGCAAGCCCCAGCTCCTCCATCCGCCGAACGCCCTCCTGCAGCAGCTTTTCCTGCTCCTCATAGGGAAGCCCGGCAAATTCCGATTTCCGGTTGAGCGGAAAGATGCCGCCGTCCTGCGTTGTGTAGACATGATGTACGCCATGCATGGCAACCTCAGCTCCCTGGCTCCTGAACTCCCGGATCCGTCCGGCAAATTCCTCCGCAGGAACCGTTGTGACACCCTCTCCGTTAAGAAGCTTTTCATCCGTGCAATCCGGAATCACACCGAGAAGTGGCTTTGCCTGATATCTGTCAAGCAGCGCCGTCATGCGCTCAAACCGGTCCCAGCACATGGCCGGTGCGATATCATCAAGCCGCACCGCAAGCCGCATCAGAGCCTCCAGTAATCATATTCCGCCGAAGGAAACGCCGCTTTGTCATAGATTCCCTTGATGTCAAACAGCACCCGCATCCGGTTGCCCTCAGCGAAAAATGAATCAATCTGCGCCCTGTCCATCGATGCCAGATAGGTATGCGCCACCGCGACGATCACGGCATCCATGTCCTTTACCAGCTCCTGCCTTGCAAGCTTCAGGCCGTATAGCCGCTCCGCCTCGGCGATGTCCGCCGTCTCATCGGAAACAACCGGATCGATCCCGTATTCCCGAAGCTCCCGCACGATATCAATCACCTTCGTGTTCCGGGTGTCCGGGCAGTTCTCCTTGAAGGTGAAACCGAGAATACCGACCCGTGCGCGCTTCACCGGAATATCCGCCGCAATCAGACGCTTGACCAGCGACTCCGCGATGTACTTGCCCATATCGTCGTTTATGCGCCTGCCCGACAGGATAATCTGGGAGTGATATCCCATCTCCTCCGCCTTGTAGGTCAGATAATAGGGATCCACACCGATGCAGTGTCCTCCCACCAGTCCCGGGGAGAAGGGCAGGAAATTCCATTTTGTGCCCGCTGCGGCGAGCACCTCTTTCGTATCGATTCCCAGCCTGTGGAAGATCATGGAGAGCTCGTTCATAAATGCAATATTGATGTCCCGCTGACTGTTCTCAATGACCTTGGCGGCCTCCGCCACCTTGATCGACTGCGCGCGGTAGACACCTGCCAGCGCGACCATCTCATAGACATGCGCCACCTCATCCAGCGTCTCCTCGTCCATGCCGGAAACAATCTTGGTTATGGTGGAAAGGCGATGCACCTTATCCCCGGGATTGATCCGCTCCGGCGAGTAGCCCACCTTGAAATCCACCCCGCAGGTCAGTCCGGATTCCCGCTCCAGAATCGGCACGCAGATATCCTCCGTGACGCCGGGATAAACGGTCGACTCATAGACCACGATGGAGCCCTTTGTGAGGTTTCTGCCCAGAATCTCGCTCGCACTCTCCACCGGTGTCAAATCCGGGGTGTGATCCTCGTTGACAGGTGTCGGGACGGCAACGATATGAAATTTTGCCTCCTTTAACCGTGCAGGATCCGACGTAAACTCAATGGCCGTCTTTTTGATCTCCTCATCACCGACCTCGTTGGTCGGATCAATACCGCTTTTGTAGAGCTCGATCTTGGTCGTGCTGGTATCAAATCCAATCACACGGATGCTTCCCGCAAATGCGTGGGCGATCGGCATTCCCACATAGCCAAGTCCCACAAGGGAAAGCGCTTCCTCCCTGTTTTTCAGCTTCTCATACAGACTCATATCTGCCTCCTTACATCATAACAATAATGATCTACTGCACCCGCAGTGCGGAATATCCTTCCACATTCAGGGAGAAATCCGAACGATCCAGCGAGAAATTCGGATTGTAATACGGATCTCCCGCCTCCAGCACTTCGCGCCATCTGTCGCGGAACCGTTCGCATTCCCTTTCGTAGCGGGCCGCATTCTCTCCTGTCAAATCGTCCCCCCGCGAGGCGGATTCATAATGGGTCAGCTCCGCGAAGGGCGTAAAGACATTCACATATCCCTTCTGTCTGAGCTTCAGGCAGAAGTCCACATCATTGAGCGATACGGCCAGCCGCTCGTCAAAGCCGCCGACCTCGTCATACTTGCTTCGCTCGACCATCAGGCAGGCTGCCGTCACGGCGGACATATTCTGCGCATAGCACAGTCTCCCCATATATCCGAGATTCTGTCCGGCCTGCTTGTAATGCACATGCCCGGCCGTTCGGTGCGCACCGAGTCCCAGGACGATTCCCGCGTGCTGGATCTTCCGGTCGGGGAAATAGAGCTTGGCGCCGACAGCACCCACATCCTCGCGCTGCGCATACATCAGCATCTCTTCCATCCAGTTGATCGTGATCACCTCGGTGTCGTTGTTTAACAGGAGAATGTACTGGCCCCTGGCCTGCCGGACGCCGAAATTGACCACCGCCGAGAAGTTGAACGACTCCTCCGCCCTGCGGTGGAAATCAAGCACCCGGATCCGTTCCCGCATGGGGCCGTCCTCAAATGATTCATAAAGGCTGGCAATCTCCCGGGTCGTCGACCCGTTCTCCACGATAATGATCTCATAATTATCCCACGTGGAACGGGTGTAGATCGACTCCACCAGGCGCTGTAAATCCTTTGCGTGGTCGCAGTTGGGAATGATGATGGAGATTCTGGGCGTCTCGCGGATCTCGTAACTGATTTTGAAGATCGTCTCGAAGGCCCGGGTGCTGGTGATCTGGAAATGCTCAAAGCCGTGCCTGCGCAGGTGATCCGCCACCGCGCCTCTCGCCGCCTCGATCGCATAGTGCTTTGCTTCAATATTGGACGCCGTGGAGCCGGCATGGGAACGCCAGTAATACAACAGACGCGGGATGTGCACGATCTTCTGCGCACGGTCGGTGAGCCTGAGGATCATATCATGATCCTGACTGCCGTCATACTGCGAACGGAAAAGCTCCTGTCCGTCGAGGAGCGAGCGCCTGAACATGGAAAAATGGCAGATGTAGTTATTGGCCCTGAGGTTGTCGATGGCATAGTCCGGCTTGAAATGCATGGTGATCATCCGGTTGATGTCATCCCCTTTGAAGGTCGCCTCATCACAATACAGATAGTCGGCGCCCTTCTCATTGATCTCCCGCACATACGCATACAGCGCGGAGGGATGCAGCACATCGTCGTGATCCAGCAGCGCGATGAAATCCCCCTCCGCCAGGGTAAGCGCCGCGTTGGTGTTGCCGGAGATGCCCTTATTCTCCGGAAGATGCCTGTAGATGATCCGCTCGTCATTTTCCGCATAGCTGCGGGCAATCAGTCCGACCGCCGCATGATCCAGATCCGAGCCGTCCGCCAGACAGAGCTCCCAGTTCGGATAGGTCTGGGCCAGTACCGATTCGATCATTTCCCTGAGATATTTCTCCGGCGTGTTGTACAGGGGGGTCAGGATACTGATCTTGACCATCGAGGCAAAGCGCGCCTGCGATTCCTCTTTGCGCTGCTCCTCATTCGGAAAGCTCTCCGTGCCGTAGTAGGAGAACGCCTGTCTCTCCTTTCTTTTGTAGCGGATTCTGGCAATGACCCCGCGGAGACTCCCCTGATTCCGCAGCCGGTCGAATTGCCGGATCACCCAGTGCATCACGGCACGCGCGGGCGCAGAAGCCTTCCAGATCGGATTTCCCTTGATCCGGTTCAGCTGGAACTCCAGCTCCCTCTTCTCATTTTCCAGCATGGCCACCCGTTCGGCCAGGGCGGCACTCTTGAGCTTTTCTCTCGCCAGCGCATCAAATTCCCGCGTTGCGACTCTTCTTTCCTCTTCCATCTGGCTCCTTTGTCTACGATCGTTCTACTCTGACACAGCCCGTTCGGGGCCGATCCACATCCTGTTTTCCACCCAGTTGACCAGCCGCTGTCTGGAGGTCTTGTCAATTGCCAGCATGCCGATCTGATACAGGCCCTCCGGCAGAGCTTCCTTTTCCAGCCGCACCCGGTATCCGGTCAGATCGACGTGGATCTGATCCGCAAGTCTGTCCCTGATATCCGGCCGATACCAGTCATTCGCCGGAAGAGACCAGACATCCGCGTCCGGAACCAGTGCTTTGCCCGTTCCGTCCGCCGTGTCCCTCTCCACCAGTCTGCGCAGCAGCAGACGCCTGTCATAGCAGGCATTGTCCGCGCCGATGACAAAAGCATAGCCCTTCAAATAGTAACCGGTTGCCGCATCCCCTCTTTTTCCGGTGATCCAGTACTCCAGCGTGTCACAGTACTCCACACCGACGCGCAGGACCGGATCAACCGGGACGTCCTTAAGTCCCTCCGTGTGATGGGAAAGATTACCGAAAGGCAGCTCCTCCGGCTCCGTTACCTCATAGAGCGGCGTGATGTCGCTGATATGCTCGTCCTCCACCAGGTGCGGCGAGTAGAAGGGATCTATGTTGTACAGCTGTTCATGTCTCCCCATCAGGATCCGGTGCTCGCCGGCCAGGCGTTCCATCTTGGCCTGATCCAGCGTGTCCAGTCCCCGGGAAAGGGATTCATGATGTCTGAGCATCACATGATTGCACTGCACATTGTAAAAGCCCTGTTCATAAAGGGTGTAGCACAGATCCACATCGTTGAAGGCCACAGCCATGTCTTCCGGCAATCCCCCGGCGGCTTCATACTTCTCCCGGCCGATCATCAGGCAGGCGCCGGTCACGCCCAGCAGATCGTGGATACCGCGATTGAAACCGAAGTAATGCACCTTTTCATCACTCAGGTACTGGAGCTTATGCATGGGACCGAGCCGCACGTTGGTGACACCGGCGTGCTGAATCTTGCGTTTCACATACCCGCCATCGCGCGGATCCGCCGGCCGTCCGGTCTCGTTTTCCGGATCCTGCTCCGGATAGAGAAGCTTTGCTCCCACGGCACCGACATACGGCCGCACGGCCATCAGCGTCATCTCCTTAAGCCACCCCGGCGATTCCGCCGTGATATCGTCATTCAAAAAGAGCAGCAGCCCGCCCTTCGAGGACTGTGCGCCCAGATTACACATCCTCGAGAAATTGAACTCCATGGGCTGATGGATGTACCGGATGTTGGTCAGCCCGTTTGTCCGCGGCATTTTGGCCACAAAATTGGCAATCAGCAGTTTGTTGTAGCCCGTGCTCCCGTTGTCGACGATGATAATCTCGTACGGACAGGATGAATCACAGGTCTCCGCGATGGAATCCAGACACTTCTTCAGAATGTCCGGATGATCCTTGGTCGGGATAATGATGGAAACCAGGCGGTCAGAGACATCCTCCGGCATCCCGGACATCGGCAGGAGGAAGTGCGCGGATTTGTTGACTGCCGCCGTCGGATACTTTCTGCCGTGGAAAAGATCCCGGCCCTCCTCCAGGTGAAACAGGATCTCTCCGATATGGCCGACGGGAAACTCTTCTCCCCGGCGCCGCAAAAACCCTCCGGCCGCAGTGGCCACCTTGAGAAACAGCGCATCCGCCAGACCGCTCAGAAGCTTGCCCCTCGTTTTTTTCTGCTCCTCCGTGAGCGTCTCCGCAGGTGCGTGGAGCAGCGCGTTTTTCAACACACTGCCGCGCACGGCAAAAACACTGCCCACATAGAAGGAGGACAGATAGGTATCCGGCGACCAGTCCGGCTTGAAATAAGGTTGATCGTAGCTTCCGTCCGGAAGCAGCACATCCTCGTCCCCGTAGACAAGCTTTCCCGTCGGGTGCTCCGTAAACCATCTGTAGATGAGCGGAGCCGCGCTTGCGGACAGTCGCCCCTCCTTTCTGGCAAAGATGACGATCTCGCTGTCCTCACACTTTAACAGCGCGCCGCTCTCAATAAATTTCTCGATATCCGTATACAGCACGCAGAGCAGGCAGGGAATCTCCACATCGGACGCTCCCTCCGCGCCGGCGGGTGCGCTCTCCGTTTCCGTCTGTTCCGCCGCGTCCCCAAAATACCGCACCGTGCAGCTTCCCGCGAGGCCGATAAACAATTCGCGTCCACGCTCCCACCGGTCATGGGTTTCTCTGAGTTCCTCCAGCCGCTTTTCATACTGCCTGTCCTGTCTGCCGATCAGTATGCCGCGTACCCTGTCCTTGATTGCCACTTTCTACACCCTCACTCCTGCATATTTCTGCCGCGTCTTTTCAGCTTTGCAAACAGTCCGCCGCGCTCCTCTTCTGTCTCATGCAGCGGGAAGCCTTCACTCTCGTTCAGGCCCTCCTCGACGGAGCCCGCCACCTCCGCGGGCAAAAGCGCCGTCGTCAGAGTGACGGTCAGCCGGTTCTTCTTCTCCCGCTCCGCCACCGCAATGCCGAATTCAATTCCCGGATCATCCTTGGCAAACAGAATGCTGTCCGCACCGATCCAACGCCCGTTCGGATGAATCGTCACCACCGGTGCCCGCTCACCTACGGACACTCCGTTCCACGCCACCCGCTGCAGGGTCACAAGACAGGGGACAAATGCCGGATCAATTCGAAGCGCCCGGGTCCCCGGGAGCAGATCGATCTCGAGCGTAATCGCATGATGCCTGTTGTAGTGTTCATCGGCAAAATAGGAATTATCCTCCGAGAAACCCTCACCGATATCACTGTAGATCTGCACCGTGAGCGGATCCCTCTCCTGAAGCGTCTCCGTTTCCACCTCCAGCTCCCTGGGCACGGTTGCACGCTTGCCGATTCCCTTCCAGATCTCCACCAGACTTAAGCGATCGCCGGTGACATACTTCTGAAAGCTTGCCTCCTCCGCGATCAGACGGTCCACTTCCTCCTTCGTAAGATCCAGTTCCTCGTAGAACGGCTTCGGATCGAGCACACGCCGCTTTTTGTCCTCGAGCCGGTAGCAGTAGATAGCCCGGAACGCGATGTCCCGCGCGGGAATCCGCTTTCCCCAGGTCCACTCATAATCAATGACCGTCCAGATCGGGCCGTTCACCAGAATGTTCGGGAAGATGAGATCAAAATCCGCTACCGCTTCCTCCTCCCCGTAGCGGATACGCCGCAGGTACTCCGCGAAAAGCCGGTGGAAGTTGACCATATCATCCTTGAAAAGACAGTAATCCAGCAGCTCCGAAAGCGGAATCCCCGCTGCAAACGAGAATTTCGCAACCGTTCCCGTCGCATCCAGCTGGCAGTCGTTGATCTCCAGATCACTCCCGCGGAAGCGGTTGGCCAGCGCCGTATAGGCGGATCGCATACTTTTCACATGCTCCGTAGCCGCCGGTGTCAGGGGATGTTTTTCGATCACCCGCCGGCCATCCGGCTCGATGGTGATATCCGTGCGGATCCGGAACTCCTCCGCACGGTCTCCGGAGTACTTGGAAAAAATCGTGGAGAAGCCCGGACCGATCACCAGTTCAAAGGAGTTGGCAAAGGTCGGATACAGTCCGTCGCGGATCAGTCCCTCATAGGCACGCTTCTCGTTGAACAGGATCAGCCGGTCGCTGTCATAATTGTAGACATTGTCCATCAGATCGCTCGCCCGGGGAAGGTACTGATCGGAGAAAAGCAGATTCATAAACTTGTAGTCCGGATACGGATAGTAGAAATGGTAATTCTGTATACCGAGACTCTTGAGGATCCGGATCAGCCCGTTGCGGGAGAAGGTGGTGGCCACGGAGTCCGGACGGTAGCCCTGAATTCCCGAAAAATAAGTTCCCAGATGATCCTCCACACAGCCCGCGAAATACTTCAGACCCAGACGGTTCTCGATCGCGATGACGATCCGTCCGCCGGGCGTCAGATGTCTGAACAGCATCCGCAGAAAATTCTCATACGGCTGCTCGGTCCCGATATACCCCTGGGCGTACTCAAACACGCCGATCAGGAAAATGAAATCATAGTTGGCCGGCAGATCCGGTTCAATATCACGGAAATTGCCGACATGAATTGTCACATTGCTGCAGGTGTTATTGCGCACCGCATTGATTTCGCTCCGCTTCCTGGAGAGATCGACCGCCGTGACCTCTCCCGCTTTGGCGGCCAGCATGCCCGTGATGGCTCCGCATCCGCTTCCGACCTCCAGCACACGCTCGTCTCCCCTCATCGGAATCCACTCGATGATGTTGCTGCGCTCTCTGGAGAGATGATAGAAGATCGGCCAGCTCCGCTCCTGCTCGATGATCGACGGAAACTCCTCCGGGCGGTGATTGCGGACAATGCCGAGAATCTCGTCCTCCACCTCTCCGTCGCTGTAAAGATCCATTCCGGAGTAATGCCGGAAATTCAATGTCACTTCGCCGATTTTAAAGATTTCCTGCTGCATAGGCACCGCCGTCTCTATTCCACCGTGATTTGGGAATTCATGTCATAATAACCGACCGTATTCTTGTCCGACACCACCGTCATGGCCAGTGCGTCGTACCGTCGCTCGTAAACCGTAAAATCATCTCCTTCAAAGCCCGTCACACCGAAGGAGAGAAGATATTCCCCTCCCTGCAGGTCGATGGTCTGCCTGAAGCGGATGGTTTTCCTTTCCCCTGCCCGGACGCTTTCAAGAAACGCCTTTTCCACCATGGTATTGGTGCCGGTGATCTCAATTCCCAGCGCATTCTTGATGGTAAAGGCAAAAATCGGCTTTTCGATATCGCGGAGGATTTCCACCTCCATGGTCACCTCGCAGACACTCCCCTTGATGATTGCAGCCGTTTTGCGTCCCTGATCGTCCGAAAGAGACACGGAAAGAATCCGCGCACCGCCGTTGCCGTACTGGAGTTCCTCGCTTTTTGCGCCCTTTTGAACGGCATCCCGCGCTTTGGCGCGTATTTCCTCGTCATCCAGCAGGTTCTTTTCTCCGCTGCCCTGCACGGGGGTCTGTCCGACCAGCACCTGCTTATACAGGTCAATCATCTTTTTCGGTGTGCCCTCCCCGAGCTTTCTGCCCCGGTGCAGGAGCACCGCGCGGTCGCAATACTTGCTGATGCTCGAAAGGTCATGGGAGACAAAGAGAATCGTCTTGCCCTGCTCCTTGAACTCCTCAAATTTGTGATAGCATTTGGCCTGAAAGAACACATCGCCCACCGAGAGAGCCTCATCCACAATCAGGATTTCCGGGTCGATGTTGATGGCAACCGCAAAGGCCAGCCGGACAAACATACCGCTGGAATAGGTCTTGCACGGCTGATAGACATAGTCCCCGATATCCGCAAAAGCCAGGATCTCATCCAGCCTGGCGTTGATTTCCTCCTCGGAAAAGCCGATCATCATCCCGTTCAGGTAGATATTGTCTATCCCGTTGTACTCCATGTTGAAACCCGCACCCAGCTCAAGCAGCGCGGAGATCCTGCCGTCCACCTGCACCTCACCCTGTGTGGGCGTCAGCACACCGGTGATGATCTTTAAAAGCGTTGACTTGCCCGAGCCGTTGGTTCCGATAATGCCGACGGTTTCTCCTCTGCCGATCGTCAGATCGATATGATCAAGCGCCAGATGTTCGCTGTAGAGCTTTTTCGAGGTCAGACGCAGCGCATCCCGCAGCCGGTCGGAGGGCTTGCCGTACAGCTTGTATTTTTTCGATATACCGGAAACGATAATAGCCGGTTTCGTCATGGACATTTTCATTCCTCTGTATACTGCCGCCTGTCTGTCAGGCGCCGCCGGGTTGCCAGCCGGTTACAGCACATCGGCGAAATGGATCTTTGACCGCTTAAACACCAGCGAGCCGAACAGGAAGACCGACACCGCAAAGATCCAGAAATAGGTCGACGAATAAAAGTGCTGCCAGAACCAGCCCTCCCCGTAGATCGACATGCGGTATCCTTCCACAATGTAGGTCATGGGGTTGAGCTTGATGATCCACTTGTACCGGTCGTCCAGCATCCCGATATTCCACAGGATCGGGGTCGCCCAGGTGCCCAGCTGCAGCACGATGGAAATGATCTGCAGCAGATCCCGGAAAAACACCACCACGGCGCAGGTCGTGTAGCTGATCGCCAGCACAAGAAAAAACTCGCAGAAGCCGTAATAGAATATCTGGAGGGTGTACACCGTCGGATAATAGCCGTACAGCGCCGCGACCACGAGGCAGACACCCGCAAAGAAAACATGAATCACAGTTGCCGCCAGGATCTTGATCAGCGGGAGAATGCTGATTTTGAACAGCACCTTCTTGACCAGATAATTGTACTCCAATAACGCCGTCGTTCCGTTCATCAACGCCTCCTGGAAGTAAAACCAGGGGACCAGTCCGGCCGTCAGGAATAGCACATACGGAATATCCATACCGCCGGCCGCCATCTCCGAGCGCGCCTTGAAAATCCGGTCGAAGACGAACCAGTACATCATGACCGTCACCACCGGCTGCAGCAGCGCCCAGACCACGCCCATGTAGGAGCCCGCGTATCGTTTTTTAAAGTCGTTGATGGCAAGCCTCGTGATCAGCCGTCTGGAATGAAACAGCTCCACAGGCAGCACCATCCATCGGTCATAGAAGGCGGCAAACACAAATACTGCCAGCCCCAGAAGCACGCAGGCGCAGATTTTTTTCAGACGTTCCGTCTCCCAGTCCGCAAGCGGATTGGTGTGCAGCACCACCGCCAGCGCCAGTCCGCAGGCGGCGCCGATAAATATCGTCAGAATCAGCTTTTTATATCGGATCCCCGGTGTCTGCTGTTCTGTCATCATTCCTCTCCATAGTTGCTTCCCGCAGTTTCTGTGGGTTCCCCGGGCGGCACCGTCACGCCGGCCGACGGATCGGGTGTCCATGTCCCCGGCACGGCTCCGGTCAAAGCTCCGGTCATGCCTTCGCCCGGCATGCCAGCCCCGGCCGTTCCGTCAGACCCCCCTTCACCTGCTCCGGTCATGCCGTCTGCTGCATTCTCCGCAGAACGTCCGGATGCGCCCCCGGTTGCGTCCGTCTTTTCGGAAGGCAACGGCTGATCTATCTTTACCACCACCGGCGCGGAGGGCACCTCATATCCCTGGACACCGAGCAGATAAAGCCGATAGCTGCCGTTCTCCAAACCGGTCATGTCCAGCTGTCCGTCCCGGTCCGTATCGGTCCAGGTTCGTTCCCTGCCGGTTCCCGGAAGCTTCGCGGTCACCTGAAACGCCACGCCGCTCTCAAGTCCTCCGCGCTCATTGATCACGGAAAGATGGATGCTGTCCCCGTTTACCGTCGCCTGCAGGGTCAGCTGCTCATCGCTTCCGTCACTGATCCCGCGCACATCCCGCATGGGATCAAAGAAACTCTCATCGTAGAGAAAGCCCCGGGGTTGATTCCCGATCAATTCCCCATAGGCAACAAAGCCGCTGTCCGCGACCTGCAGCGCTCCCTCTGCTGCCGCGACACCTGCTTCCGTCCCGGTTGATCCGTCCGCCGTCGCCGCGGCGGACCCTGAATTTCCTGTATGACGCCTGTTCCCTGTATTGGCCGCATACACCACCAGAAGAATCAGTGCGATTGCGCTGATTGACAGCAGTACCGCCAGGCGTACTGTCTTCGCATCCATTGGAAGATTTCGTATCTCCTCTGCCTGAATAATTCTCCGATCATTTCCTGTCCGCCCTCATCAGTAATTCAGGTAGGATACATTCAAGTCCACCTTGCCGGAGATTCCCTTGATGGAGCCCTTCGAGGTGTACTGCCAGATATCGAACCGTGTCCGCGTGTAGGTGGGCTGTGCCACATACTGTGCCAGCCACAGCTTATACTCGGAGAGAGACGGTGTGTCGATCATTTCCTCCATCCAGTTTTTGTTTGCATAGAGACCCGTTCGGTAACCGGAATTGGCCATGGTCGCGCAAAACGCCCGGATGATGGCTGTCCGTTCACTTGCGCCGAGCTTGTCCGCACGTCCCTTTCCGGAATCGCTGCGCTCCACATCCAGAAAGACCGGATAGGCCAGCGAATAGCCGCTGCAAAGGGAAGCGGCCATCGAAGCTTCCTCCACCGCCTCCACATCACTGACCGCCGCCGAGAAGAAGTAGGCGCCGACCTTCAGCCCCGCATTCAGCGCTCCGCGCATGTTGCTGTGAAACATGGAGTCCTCCACGAGCACGCCGGTGGAGGTGCCGCGGAATCCACAGCGGATGATGGCATAGTTGACACCGGAATTTTTCACCGCCTTCCAGTCGATGCTGCCGTTCCATTTGGACACGTCAACGCCGAGAATCCCCGCTCCGCCGGACAGGATGCCGTCGGAGGCAAAATGGTAGGAGACCCCCTGAATGATCTGATCTCCGGTGACATAGTTTCCGTTTTTATCGAAGAAATAGGTGTGACCGTCCAGCGTCTGCCAGCCGTGATAGACGATCTTCGTTCCTCCCGAACGCAGGTAAAAGGTGCTCGCCGTATAGTAATCGGCGGAGGTGGCTTCGCGGTACTTATCCCCGTCCCGGACGTAGACCGTCTCCCCCTTCTTCGTCTTCAGCACCTTCCCGTCGGTGACGGTCACCTCGCAGACGGCCTTGATGTCCTCGTCGTCCCGCCAGGCAATTGTAATTTTTGCCTTTCCTGCCTTTACGCCCTTCACCTTTCCGGTTTCGGCATCCACCGCGGCAATCTCTTTGTCGGATGTCTGCCAGAGCAGGTCTTCCTTTTCCAGTCCCTCCAGCTTGACGGTGAGCTCCGCGCTGTTTCCGGTATAGAGGGAGAGTTTTTCCGGCTTGACGGTGATTTTCTTTTCCTTTTCCGCCTCTACGACGGTAACGGTGCAGGAGGCGTACAGGCTGTCATCGCTGTCCGCCCTCGCGGTGATGACAGCGGTGCCGACCTTCTTTGCCGTGACGGAGCACTGTGTATCATTTTTGATGCTGCACTCAACGGTGTCGGTTTCACCCGAGATGTCAAAGGTAAAGCTCTGATTTCCCTCAAGGCCCGTATAGGTCACCATGATCACCGTCGTGTATCCGACCTCCAGCGTCACCTCCGAAGGGGAGACCGCGATGCTTTTCTCCTCCGTGATCACAGGCTCGGTCTCCTCGATGGGCTTCTCTTCCGTGCCGCCCTCTTCGCCGATCACAGGAGCACGCAGCATCCTGCCGCTGCCCGTTTTCCTGGCCTGTGCGTCCGTCTGCGGTTCCGTCAGATCGGATTTTGAGACCTCCGCATAGGTGTAGGTACCGTCCCCGGCATCCGTTTCCTCCTTTGAGGATTCCACCCATTCCACGGTATCCACGTTGACGGACTCCACCGCTGCCGCTTCCCTGGGCTCCGTATCCTCTGCGGCGACATTTACCTGGGATTCCTTTTTGATCTCATCCGCGACATCCACCTTTTTATATTCGATCTTATCCTTTACCGTGGCCGTCTTCGGTTTGGTATCAGCCTTGTAGCGATCCTTGTATTCCGCTTCCGGCTCCCGCATGGCGATGCTCCAGGTGCCGGCGCTCAGCCCGGTCTTGTAGATCACGCCGTCCATGTCGTCGTCCGGCCAGGTCTCTTCCTTACCCGAAGGCGATTTGGCCGTCACGGAAAAAGGCAGGTTGGCCACCAGCTTCCCTGTGTCCGCATTGGTAAATTTGATCTTCAGATCGCTTTTGATCGTGGTGAGCCCCATGGCCACCGAAATCTGTTCCTCTTCGGGCTCAGGCTCCGGTTCTTCGACCGGCTCCTCCTTCTGCGCAGGGATCTCTTCCTCCTCCGGTACCTCCTCCATGCGGAGAGCCGCCGCATCCCGCATGGCGATCAAGCCGCTTTCACCGATGATCTCCAGCTTCCCGAGATCGGAACCGATCTCCGAAAAGGCCTGCAGCTCACTGTTTTGTCCGCGCATCCGGAAAAACATTACGCCGAGCGATACCACCACGATCAGCAGCAGGGCGCTCATGGCAATGGCCGCCCACTCCATGGTCGTGAGCGAGGAGGCTGCTTTGCGGTGTCCCTTCTGTCTTTTCCCGGGTCTCCTGTGTGCGGACTGCCTGTGCGCCTGAGCTTCATGCGGCGCGGTCAGACGTTCCTCTTCCTCCTCGACATCCTCCTCATCCGGCCTGTTTTGGATGTTCACGGCAGCCGGAGCCGGGATATAACGCAGATTCGGCGTTCTGTCCTCAAAGTCTTCCTCGTCGTCCTCGTCGTAGAACTCCGGCTCGGTTTTGTCGTAGGCATCGTACTCCGCGGGAGCCCGATCGCCGGCTTCCAGATCCGCGATTCCTTCCGGTATCTGCTCGAACTTCTGTGTGAAGGAACGCACCTCTTCATCCGAGAGCAGTTCCTCGTCTTCCTCATCGGGTTCCTCTGCCTCGTCGGTCAGCGACTCCTCGCTTCCCGCGCGATCCCAGGTGTCCGCATCCAGACTTTCGGCCAGATCCTCGATGGGTTCCTCCTCGTCCTCATACTCCTCCTCATCCTCGATCTCGTCCGCATCCTCCCGCAGGTAGGCGTCTTCCTCGTCGAGCTCCAGGAGATCCTCCGCATCAAAACGGGCCGTGTCGTAGGAATTCTTTTTTCCTCCGAAGCGCGGTTTCCGCGTGTGATGCTTTGTTTTTTGAGAAGGGTTTCCCATCCGCACAAACTCCCCCGTTCCGGAAAGGCAATTCCGGAGCGTCATCAAATCATAATCCGTGTTATTTTATCATAGATGACACGGGGATTGCAAGGGGATATTCGGAGGCGGAAATGATGCCATACAGATCGTAATCATGACGCCGTCCCGGAGACCCTACCCTCCGTCCGGGAGTCCTTGTACGCTACGGAGATGAGACCAAAGCGGCGTGAGCGTTTAAGCGCGAAACGACGCTTGTTATGGGCTCATCGGAGTGATCAGCGTACGGCGACCGGATGGAGCGGTAGGGTCTCCGGGACGGAGATAGGGTCTCTTGGACAGTGGTAGAGTCTCCGGCCTATTCTACGGATTTCCTGAAACCTCCGCCTTGAAGGTTGCTTATTTTTTCTGAATCAGCTGCTCGGGCTTTGCCTGCTGTTCCGGATGCACCGGCTGCGCAACGTCGCGCTTCGGGATGGGGTTATGCTTTTTGTCCGGCGCTTCCGGCTGCAGTCTGTGCTGCAGATCGTCCACGCTGATGTCGTTGATCTGACCGTTTTCCTTCTTTTGTTCCGTACGTTCGCCGTAGATCGCCTCGATATCCTCGTCGTCAAACAGCTGGATATCATTTTCCTTCGGTGCTTCCTTCTTTTCCTCCGGCTGCGGGGCGCTGCCTCCCGTCATATAATTCCAGCCGGAAGCCACCATGCCGGCTCCCCAGGAGAGCCAGCCCTGCTGTTCCTGTTTGGGTTGCTCCACGGGCTGTGCCTTTGCGTTTTCCGCCGCACGCTTTTTCTCTTCCTCCAGCTGGCGGTTGTATTTCTGAATATCTTCCTCATTATCCAGCGCATCCTCGTAGATCAGTCCGTCGTCTTCGTCGGGTTTGGGAAGCTCTTCCTTCCGGTTCTGAGAAGCCTTTACATCCTCTTTTTCATCACCCTCCAGTTCCTCCTCATGAGGGATCTGTTTCGGGTCTTCCTTCTTCTCTTTCGCCTCCGGCACGTCCTTCTTCTCTTCCTTGTTGCCGCCCAGGAGATTGGAGACCAGATTGTAGCCGGCCTTGACGCCGCCGGCGACTGCGCCGATCGTGCCGCCGATGACGACGGTTCCGGCGGTGGCCGCCATGGCGATACCTCCCGCAACGCCCCTGAGCACGATGCCTGCCGCCGCTCCTGCCACATCAGCCATATACTGGTTCCGGGCCTGTCTGGGGGAAGCATCCTTCAGGTTGTAGATCTTTTTGGCATTGATCGCACTGTCAGCGGAAACGTAGTTTCTGTCCGAAAGGGCCCGGTCCACCTGGTCGGCCGGCCAGGTCTCCTTAAGCTGATTCGTCATGCGGGCAATGGCCTGCCGCTCGGCTCTGGCCTTTCTCCAGTTGAAGATCTTATTGAAAAACCCGCGCTTTGCATAGCGGTTCTTTGCCTCGCGGACATCCAGAATTGCCCGTGAGGCCTCCGCGCTGTCGATGGCGGGTCTGCTGCCGTCGTTTCCTGCTGCCGCTTTCCGATACCGGTCGTTGAAATCCTGTTCGATATCCGCAAAACTCTTCGCCTGAAAGCCTTTGAGTGCGTCGTTGCGCATCAGCCGCAGTCCGCCCTCTGTCGTGAGGAAGGTCGCCTGGTTCTCGTTTGCGGCTTTGGTGTAATTCTTCCAGCGCTTCTGCTCCTCCGCGGTGAGATTCGCCGGCGCCGTTGCCAGCGGATCCGGTTTTTCTTTGGTGAATCGAATGGGTGCAAGAAGCATTTCGGTCTTGTTGGCGAGCCGGGTCGTGTAATCCTCCAGGATGTCGGTCATGCAGGCACAGCCCTTTGCAAGAGTCTGATCGAGAAGCTCCGTGGAAATGACACCCTGCTCGGCCGCCTGCTCCGCGAGGCTTTTGTGCATTTTCTTGAGTTCCTCGGTAAACATGCTCTTCAGAATGTGCGGCATGATGGCTGTGCGCCAGGTGAGATCATCGAAGCGGTCGCCAACCTGCCGGACCGTGTCCTTCAGCTTCTGATTGAACGTCTCCGAATCAAAATGATACCCGGTCTGCGTCTCCAGCTCGGCGACTTTATTCTCATCAAGATAGACGTCGTTTCTCGAGATATTAAAGAGCACGTCATCGGCACTCATGGCATAGATCTGATCGGTGATGGGTGCCTCGATCGCCTCTGCTGCGAAATTGGCGCCCGCACCGATCAGCTTCGGCAGGTTCTTCTGCACGAGGTTCTTCGTCTTGTTTCTCGCCCAGTTCCATTTCATTCCGGGATAGAATTTCTGACCCATCACCTCGACCGGATCCGCAAAAGCATTGGTATTCGTCGCATCGTAGGTGATCGGTGCGTCAGCCACGAAGGCTCCGCCCCGGATCGCGCCGGCAGCCGCTCCCCGAACGATCTGCTGCGTCCCGTTAAACAAAGAGGACCAGCGCTGCTTGCGTCCGATCAGCTTCTGTTCCCAATCCGGCATCTGCGTGTTATTTACCTGATTGCTCATATTCTACCACTCCCTGTTTTTGACCGTTTTTGATGATTCAATCGGATATATGCATGGCGGCCGAAAAACCCACAGGTCCGGCCGTCTGTTCCGACTGCGGCGACAAACCGCATCTCTTCGAGGAGGACAGCATCTCCCGAAGCATTTTCATAAAATCGCTGTTATTTACGCAGCCGCTGCATGGTCTTTCCCACAATGGTGATGAAGGGTCCGAGAAAGATGGCGATCAGGATGATTCCGATCGTCGGTCTGCCGCCTGCGAGCAATCCTACGCCGATGGCCAGAAAATCATAGACCATGCGCATCACAAAAAAGGGCAGCCGCGGGATAAGGCGGGTGAACAGCTTGGCCGCGGCATCATACGGTGACAGGCCGGCGCCCGCATTCATGTAGACCGCTGCGCTGATGACAAAGAGGAAAAGAGCCGCCGCGAAGATGAGCGCTCGCATGGGCTGATCGGTAAACAGGGATTCGGGGATCAGCCTGCCCCACAGCCAGCAGAAAAAGTCGGCATAGTAGCCGATCAGAATCATATTGAAAACGGTACCAAAGCCGATGAGTTTCCGGTCACACAGAATGACCACCAGAAGAAGCGCCAGATTAAAAACGAGCTGGTAATTGCCCAGCGTCCATCCGATGCGCGCCGCCACGGATCGGTTCATAAAGGTTGCGGGATCCGTACCGTAACCGGTCAGAATCAGAAAGGACAGGAAAAAGCCCATTCCGGTCACGCCGAAAAAGCTGACCAGCGCATCCCTGTTCCACGCATTCTTCACTTTGTCAAACAGTTGTTTCATGAAACTCCTCCCCGAAAAAAGCGCCCGCAGACACATCTGCGGGCGCTGTTCTTTTCCGCCTTCCGATCCGTTTAACTCAATGTGAAATTGGCCAGCGGTGCAACCTGATTCGGATCATTGTCAACCGGCTGCGTGGCCCGCTGCATGGCCTGCAGAACCTGCGCACGATCCTGGGGCTCCAGCCGCTCGTTGGCCTGCTCCGAAAAGGCCCGTTCTGCCTCCTCGCCCTGCATCTCATTCTGTCTGCGCTGCACCTCATTGCCGGCGGTCTCCAGCGAGAAGTCGGTCAGCTGCTCCTTGCGCTCCTCTTCTTTGGCGGCGCGGCTCTCCATCTCCTTATCGTAATCGAACTTGGAGATATTGCCCTGGAGATACATCCGTTCCAGCTCCGCATCGGAGTAACCGATGAACGAATTGATCTGTCCCTCGGATGCGATCGTCTCCTTCTCATCCGCAAGAACCGCATTGGGCTCGCGATCCGACGCCTCCCCGGCAGATTCGGACCGGACCTCCATCGCCTGCTCCCGGCGCTCCTCGCTCTCCTCTTTAGCTGCCTCGATCTGTGCCTCGCGGATCTCCTTGCTGCGCTGCAGCTCCAGCCGCATCAGCTCCTCTTTGCTGTCCGATTCATTCGTCCTCGCTTCCCTGCGGAGACGCTCATTCTCGGGATTGTCGATCACACGGCCGGTGTTCTCTTCCTCTTCGAGCTCCTGCACCGCTTTATCGCTTGCCTGTACGGTGTCGCCGTCCCTGGATACCGCAATAACATGATCCAGCTCCCGTTCACGCGAAGCTTCCTCAACCCCGGGTCTGTCTTCCCTTTGCCTGGTCTCGTTGGTCTTCGGCTCTTCCTGCACGCGCTGGGGCTTCTGAGCCTGCTGCGCCTCATAGACACGGCGCACACCGGTTGCCGCAGGATCGATGGGATTAAAATTCGTGTTCAGATTCACATTTGCCATCGGGGATCACCTCCCTTCTCCACCATCTCCAATATATCACGGGATCTGCAAGAGTGCAAGGGCTAATATCAGCCTTCCTGATACAGCGAGGTTCCTGTAGCATCGATCGCCACGATCGCCGGAAAATCACGAACCGTGAGGCGGCGTACCGCTTCTGTTCCGAGATCCTCCCAGGCCACGATTTCCACGGAGGTGATGGCCTTTGAGAGCAGCGCACCCGCTCCGCCGATGGCCGCAAAGTACACGGCACCGTTTCGCTTCATCGCTTCAACGACCTCCGCAGACCGTCTCCCTTTTCCGATCATTCCCTTCAGTCCGAGATCCAGCAGCGCCGGTGTGTAGCGATCCATGCGCGTCGCCGTCGTGGGACCCGCGGAACCGATCACCTGACCGGGTCTGGCCGGTGACGGACCGAGATAGTAGATGGTCTGACCTGCTATGGGAAAGGGGAGCGGTTTTCCGTCCGCAAGCAGCCCGGCCATGCGCTTATGCGCCGCGTCTCTTGCAGTATAAATCACGCCCGAAAGCAGAACGGCGTCACCGGCCCGGAGCTTTTTCGCTTCTTCTCCGGCAAAAGGCAGTTCCAGATGTTTTTCCGTCGTCATCTCAAATCTCCAGTGAAGCGTGGCGGTTCACGTGACAGCAGATGTTGACCGCCACCGGCAGACCCGCAATATGAGTTGCATAGGTCAGAATATGCACGGCAAAGGCAGTCGTCCGACCGCCCAGACCTGCAGGGCCGATTCCCAGCGCGTTGATCCCCTGAAGCGTTTCTTCCTCCATCCGCCTGATATGTGTTTCCCGTGCATGCGCGTCCACCGGCAGGAGCAGTGCTTCCTTGGCAAGCTGTGCACATTTCTCAAAGGTGCCGCCGATTCCAACGCCGACCACCATCGGCGGGCAGGCGTTGGGCCCCGCCTCGCGCACCGCCCGGACGATTGCGTCCTTTACACCCGTCTCACCGTCGGCGGGCTTGAGCATGAAAATGCGGCTCATATTTTCGCTTCCGAAGCCCTTCGGTGCAACGGTCACCTGCACGCGGTCACCGGGGACGATTTCGGTATGGATGACCGCCGGGGTATTGTCTCTGGTATTCTCCCGAAGGATCGGATCACCCACCACGGATTTTCGGAGATATCCCTCCTCATAGCCGCGCCGGACTCCCTCGTTTACGGCATCCTCCAGCGAACCGCCCGTAAAATGCACCTCCTGCCCCACGCGCAGAAAAACGACCGCCATTCCGGTGTCCTGACAGATCGGAATCGATTCCTCCGCCGCAATGGTCAGGTTGTCGCACAGCTTACCGAGAACGCCCGCGCCCAGCGCTTCTGTTTCCTCGTCTCTTGCCTGCTTCAGCGCCTGCTGCATATCTTCGGAAAGCGTAAGATTTGCCCGGATGCACAGATCACGGATCGCGTCCGTCATCTGCGCTACGTTGATTTCCCTCACGAATTCAACTCCCCGCAGATCGCTGCCAGCTCCTCTGCCGAGGGACTTGTCGGATTCCAGAGAATATGCTGTCCGTCCTTTTCATACCGCGGAATCACATGCAGATGAAAATGCATCACCGTCTGACCCGCAGCGGAGCCGTTGTTCTGCACGAGATTGATTCCATCGCAGGACAGCTTTTCCCGCATCCTCTTCGCGAGCTTTCCGGCAACGGCAATCGCGCCCGCCGCAGTCTCCTCCGGCAGATCAAAGAGATCCTGATAGTGATCCTTCGGAAGAATCAGCGCGTGCCCTTTCGTTGCTGGTCCGTTGTCGAGAATCGCGCGGAAATGCTCGTCCTCATAGATCGTGTTGGTGGGAATCTCTCCGTTTGCCAGCTTGCAGAAAATACAATCCTCTTTTTTCATCTGCCCCTCCTTTGTCAAATGCTCCGCCGCAGACGGCGGAAGCCTCAGTCTCCTATGCTCCCTGCTGTTCCTTGAAGGTAAAGATCTGATCCAGATTGCGAAGCAGGGTAAAGTCTCCCTTCATCTTGATGTTGCCCTCCATGAAGGCACGCTGGAAAGTGATCCGTCCGCCCATGATCTCCCGAAGCATATCCGCATTCAGCGAGAGTGTCGCGTCCGCCGGATCCGCCGCATTGTTGTCGCAGGCGCATTTCATGCCGTCCACGGCGATGTAGATCGGTTTTGCCTGCGGCTTGTCCAGAAACTGAATCCTGTACTTTGCCCGGACGCCGGCAACCGGCCGGAAACGGTTTTCAAACTGTGTGAGCAGTTCATCCGGCTCCTCCGCTTTCTGCTCCTTGTCCATCATGCCGCGGAAAAGATCCGTCAGCTCACTGATGTCCTCCTTCTGCTTGCGCACATAGTTGTCATCCGACACATAATGGGCCAGCTGCTCGGATTCCTGCGGCGTCAGATCCGCGCTCCGCGGGATGGAGATCTTCTGCTTGACCGCCTGGTTGCTGGCCGGCAGGCAGGAATACTTCTGGCTGATGGTACGGTAAATATTTTCCGTGTTCTTTTCGATGAGCTTGCGATATTCGCTGCTGCTCTCAAGAACCTGCGTGTCCGCGATGTAGCCGCAGATGCCGCTGCACACCAGGCCGCCCAGGATCTCCCAGGCGCTCTCCAGATTGGTCTTGCCCTCACGTTCGCCGTAGGTGGTCGACATCACAACCGGCGCCATATAGAGACTGCTGATTTTCTCCTTGTCACCGTACAGCCAGCAGGCATCCAGAAACTGCATCAGATAGCCGCCGATCCCGTACCACTCCACGGTGCTGGCCAGGATAATTCCGTCCGCCTGTCTGAGTGTACCGGGAAGAGCCGTGATGTTGTTTTTGTCCTCGTACAGATTAAACTGCTCCACCTGCACATTCAGTTCCTTGAGCACGCCGGTGATCACCGACAGCACCGACAGGGTCGGATCATCGATCATCCCGCGGCCGCCGTAATAGATATTGATCTTCACGTCAACCCTCCTGAGATATAACAGTTTTGACCAGTATCATTGTATGATGTTAAGGTCAAAAGTCAATTTACATCATATGATGTCCACGGATTGCTCCGTTGCTTCGCAAAGCTTCGCTTCGCTACGCATACACTCACACTAAGCTCATGCTGCGCATTCGCTAAGTGTTCGTAGTATCCCGCATCTCCGCTCCGCTTCGGTCGGCACAGATCCGAGATCCACTGGATCTCGTGCGCCCTCCGACCATTCGCAATCCGCTGCGATGCCCATAATACGGGCATCTTGCTACTTGCTCATGTTCGGGCGGGTCCCAAGCTCATGCGTCGCTTCATGCAAGCATGAGCGCCGCACGAGCTTATGACCCTGACATCATTGTATCATGAACGGGACAAGGGATCAAAGCAAATCCCCTCCCGGAGGGAATCCCCAAGCAGGCGGATGCCGGCGCGGTGATCGCCGCCCGGAAAACCGTCGTAGCCCGTGCGGTCTCCCTCTGCAGGATAATAGAACACTGTACCGTCCACCTCATAGGGAACCACCTCAAAACGTTCGTACTCCTGCTGGCCGAAAAGATACGGCACGCGCATCACCGACGTGTCGGCCGCCACAAGGCGGACACCCTTATACAGAAGAAAAACGGCAAGAAAAACCGAACACCACACGGCAATCCTCTGAACACCGGCATCCGAAAGTCGATGCATAAGAAGAAGCAGCAGTCTGCCGCCCATCAACAGCGGCGGTGTCCAGACGAAGAAAAACCCGAAGCGAAGGAGCGGCGCCTGCAGAAACCAGAAGAAAAAAGAGATCAGCAACGCTCCCTCAAGGAACAGGAAATCCCGGCTGTTTTGCAGATCATACCGGCTGATTCTCTGAATCTTCGCGCCCCGCTTTGCGTCCCGCACGGGCCGTCCTCCCGGCCGACCGTCTCTTCGACCTGCCGGCACCAACGCAAAAACAAGAATACAGATCACATAACCAGCGGCGGAGCAGAGATCGGCGACGATCAACGCGCGGGATACAAACGACTGCGAGGCCAGCCATGACGGAAACCACTGTCCGAACGCGGTCTGCAGCGTTCCGCGGGCATATGCCCGGATACCCGCCGCATCGCCCTCCGCCAGATCATGAGGCACCTGCCAGGGCACCTGCCAGAATCCCCCCGCAAGGGAAGGGTACAACGGCCAGCCTGAAATCAGGAAATTGCGCAGCATATAGGGCGCGACAATCAGCAGAACCATGGCGGCAAACGCACCGGTCACGGCAAAGGCTCGACGGAGGAAAGGTTTTTTTCGGACTCCGCGGAAGGCATGCTTCCCCTGTCCCGCCCGCCTCGCCGCTTCGCGGAAGATCATCACGATCGGGCGGATACACAGAACCAGGAGACCCCCGGCCGAAAGCTTGACGGTCACCGCATAGCACACCCCGACGGCCAGAAGCGCATAAGGGAGAAAATGCCGCTCATGGGACACGTCCAGATCCGTCCACAGGATCAGCACACAAAACAGAAAACAGTTCAGGAAATAATCCGGAGCCGGACTCACCATTTCCCGGTAGATTCCGAAAAGATACCACAGTCCCGCAAAACGTATGAAGTCAGTAAGCACAGGCCGGCCGCGTCTCAGGATGTGTATGATATCCAGGCAGGCGAAGGAAAGAAGCAGTGCAAAATACCCCGCGCCGGCATGCACAGGCGCTCCCTTCAGAAAAGAAAAACTGTACAGCGCCGAAAAAGCAAACGACGCGCTGTTGTAGCCCAGCCGCGAATGAAGGTTGGCAATCCCGGGGACCGTGCCGAATTCCTCTATCCACCGGATACTCTGTGCGTGGTACAGTCCCGTGTCGTAGTGCATGACGCCATGGGATGCCCCGTATGCAATCCAGAGGACAAGCAGCGCATAGATCAGCCAGATCCGGCGTGACAGCAGGTATCCGTCCGGCATGCGACCCCGCACCTCCTGCAGACCGGAAAAACCCGCCCGAACCAGCAGGCGATGAAAAAGCTCGGTCCGGTAATGATAAACAATCAGGATACAGATCAGCACCAGCAACAACTGGGCTGCCGCGCCGACCGGCGCAAACAGACTGAAGATTTCCGCATAAACCGTCGCGCACACCACGCCGGCCAGCAGATAGGAAAGACGGTGTCTGATTCGGTACGGTGCCGCATCCGTCCTGTCCGGGCGGATACCCTGAGCGGGAATTCTGAGAACCGCCGCAAACAGCTTTCCTGCGGTCAGGGAGGAGAGAACGCCGAATCCCAGAATCCACGTGGTCACGCCCATATACAGGATGACAAGAAGCACCTGCAGCATGGGTTACTCCCGTCAGCCGGCGGTCACTCCGCTCTCCAGATACCTGACAATCGCGTCATGCCAGTCGCACATGGCAAATCCGCCGGTCAGGCGAAACATCATCTTTTCCAGGTGGGAAAAATGCGGACGCGGCGCTGCCGCCGGATTGCGCGCGGCATACTCTTCGCTGGATAACCGCTCGATTTCCACCTTTCTTCCGGCGAGTCGGAAAATCTCTTCGGCAAAATCCGCCCAGGAGCAGACACCCTCGCAGGTTGCATGAAAGAGCCCGTAATTATCGGTACCGAGCAGGTAATCGATCGCCCGTGCCAGCTCCTGTGCACTGGTCGGATTGCCGATCTGATCATCCACGATCCCCAGCTGATCGTGTGATTCCGCGAGGCGCAGCATCGTGCGCACAAAATTTTTGCCCTCGCCGTAGAGCCAGGCAGTGCGCAGAATAAAATGCGCCCGTGAGAACTCTTTGACAAAGTTTTCTCCCGCCAGCTTTGTTTTGCCGTAGATGGAGATCGGTCCCGGCGCATCAAACTCGGTATAGGGGGTCTGCTTATCTCCGGCAAAAACGTAATCCGTTGAGATGTGCACCAGCTTAGCGCCCGTCTCCTCCGCCGCGATCGCCAGATTCCTCGCTCCGATCGCGTTGATCCGATAGCTGTTATCGACGTCGGTCTCCTGCGCGTCCACTGCCGTATATGCCGCACAGTTGATAATCGCGTAAGGCTTTTCCTCCTTCGCAAAGGAAGTGACCGCATCGATATCCGTGATGTCCAGTCTTCGGATTTCGTCGTCCGCCGCCACGTCCGTCCGGATCAGATCATACCGGCCATCCAGCTGCCTCTTCACCGCACGCCCCAGCTGACCGCCGGAGCCCGTCACGATCAGCTTTCTCATTTAAGCTTCATTTCCTTTCCGTCCGCTGTGAACGATCCGTCCTCCTTGGCAACGAAGATCATCGTTCTTCCGGTGTTGAAAAGCACTTCCTCGCCATTATCATCGTAATAACGGGTCGGCTCATAGTCATTTGTCTTTTTCCAGTTGATGTGGATCATCTTTCCTTCCGTGATGAAGTATCCTCCCCGGGTCGTGTCGTGCATTTTGAACGCAAGATAACCCTTGGCATCACGCTTTTCATAGTAGGTGCTCTGTACAACGATATTTTTGAAGCTCAGCTGATTGCCGCTTTCCGCATCCACCTGCTTGTTGCCGTAGAGCGTCTTGTAGTAGAGCCCGTCGTCCGCGTTGTAGGTCAGCGCGGATTTTGTTGCGGGATAACTCCCTGCCATATTGATCTCTTTTGCGTCCATCACCTCGGCGCCATACTGCTCCAGCGTATTGGGTTCCTTCACCGGTGCAAACTGGAAATGCTTTTCTCCGATATAGGTGGACTTGTGGTTTGCCTGATACTTGAGCTTATCCATGGCCGATTGAATGTGCTCGCCATCGGTGAAAGCCGTATGCTCACTGGTAGAACCCGCCGGAACCCGGAAAAATGCGCCGCCATCGGATCCCATTTTGCCACCGACGCCGTTGATGTTATCGATGTCATCCCGGGTGCTGCGGTTAAGAAGGCCGCCGTTTTCATAAAGATACAGCTCCGGTCCGCCGTAGTGAATGATGATCGGATCATACTCCAGTGCCGCATAGATAAAGTAATCGCGGATGGAGCGGATATTTCCGATCCGATCCAGGTTTTCCCAGTCTTCGACGATTCCCATCTGCCGGCTCATATCCCCCTCTTCCATGATCTCATAAAAGACCGAGACGTGATCCAGTCCGTACTGCGGCTGCGCCTGCTTGTTGATCGGATACATGACGGCGAGCGGACGCTTTACATTCTGATCCTCATTCACCCACTCATTGGTAAAGAAGTCGCGCACCATGCCCTCGGCCGGCGGCAGGTCCGGATCCTCCTCCTCTTCGACCTCAGGAACTTCCTCCTCCACAGGGGCTTCCACCGGTGTCTCCACCGGCGTCTCCACCTTTTCGAACTGCACGCCGACGTGCTTGGACTCCTCTTCCTTTTCTGCTCCGCAGCCGGCAAGCACGGCCGTCATCAGCAGACCCAGTCCCAAAATCCGTAGTTTCTTCATTTTCTTCTCTTCCTCCTCTGGTTTTTCTATTCCCCCAGGCCGCTCTCGATCGCTTTAACCATCGCCTCGAGCGCCTGATTCTCATCCGGACCTTCACAGTGGAGCGTGATTTCGTCTCCGCTGGCTATTGCGGATCCGAGCACACTTAATATACTCTTTGCGTTGGCGCTTCCGCCCGAATACGCAAACGTAATCACGGACCGGAATTGCATCGCCGTGTTACAGAGAACGCCGGCAGGTGCAAGATCCAGTCCTGTCAAATTCTGTATCGTTACCTTCTGTTCAACCAATTCAGATCACCGTTTCTTCTATGAGTCTGGCGAGCTTTTCCGCCTCGGCGTTGATTTCCTTCTGGTCTCTGCCCTCGATCATCACGCGAACCAGGGGTTCCGTCCCGGAAGGACGGATCAGCACACGACCTGAGCCTGCGAATTTCTTCTCCAGCGCCTCGATCGCCTGACACACCTCCGGATACTCCATATAGGCATCCTTCTTGTGCGTCGGCACTCTGGCATTGCACAGGGCCTGCGGCATGACCTCCATCACCTGTGCCAGCTCCGAAAGCGGCTTTCCGGTATCAACCATCACCTGCAGCAGATGCAGCGCAGACAGCAGTCCGTCCCCGGTTGTATTCTCATCGAGGAAAATGATGTGCCCGGACTGTTCTCCGCCGAGATTGGCGCCGATCTCCTTCATGCGTTCCAGAACGTAGCGGTCGCCGACCCGGGTCTGTTCAATGTGGATTCCTTCCCGCTCGCCCATCTGAAAAAAGCCAAGGTTGCTCATCACCGTTGCAACAATCGTGTCGTTTTTCAGCTCTCCCCGTTTTTTCAGATAAGAGCCAACGATTGCCATATACTGGTCCCCGTCAATGATGCGTCCCTTTTCATCGACAGCCAGAAGCCGGTCCGCATCTCCGTCAAACGCAAGCCCCACATTGGCCTTTTCAAAAACGACCCTCGCCTGCAATTCACTCATGTGGGTCGATCCGCAGTTTGCATTGATGTTGGTGCCGTCCGGGCTCACATGAATCGGTATGACCTCCGCGCCCAGCTGCTTCAGACACTCCACTGAGGTGTAGAACGATGCACCCTCCGCGCAGTCCACCACGATCCTGAGGCCGGTCAGATCTACATCCACCGCGTTGCGGTCATGAATGATGTATTCCTCCCGAGCATCCGTCCGGTAACGGATCCGGCCGACGCCCTGCCCGATCGGCATCCGGACGCCTTTCAATCCGTTTCTGATCAGCGCTTCAATCTCATCCTCGAGCGCATCCGACAGCTTATAGCCCTGTCCGTCAAAGAACTTGATCCCGTTGAACTCCATCGGATTGTGCGAGGCGGAAATGACCACGCCGGCATCCACCTTATACCGCCTGGCAAGATAGGCGATGGCAGGTGTCGGCAGCACCCCCACAAACACGGCATTGGCACCGACGCTGCAGGCGCCGGCCATCAGTGCATTAGCCAGCATATCGCCCGATTGCCGTGTGTCACATCCCACCATAATGGTCGGCTGATGTCTGGTTTCCCTCGACAGAATATAGGCGCCTGCCTGTCCGAGCTGCATCGCAAGCAGCGGTGTCAGTTCATCGTTTGCGACGCCCCTGACGCCGTCTGTTCCAAATAATCTGGCCATAACTACTCTTCCTCTTCCAGATAAACGATCACCTTGTCGCTCTCCGACTGGTAAATATCCTGCGGCAGCGTCCATTTCACCGGTAAAGTATAAGACCCCGCCTGCGGTTTTTCAACCCCGAGCCGTTCCGTCAGCTCGTTCAGATCAATCACACCGGTGATATCGGCAACCGTAAGCGCCTTTACCTTATCCTGAAGTCCCTGTATGCTCGTATGAATCACGCCGTCACCGATTCCGTCATCATCCTCGTCGGGCGTCTGTATGACCGCACGCATGCCTTCAGGAACGTGTTCCACGGTGATATGCGTGGCCGGAATATCCATCTGGCGGGCAACGGCACGTACAATCCCGACCTTGACGGAAACCTGACCGCTGAAATCACTGTCTCCGAGGCTCACGCCGATGGGAAGCATGGAGCGGATGTTGACGCTTGTCGTCAGATCACCGGTCAGTCCGGTGACGTCAAAGGTTCCGTCTGCAATGGTCAATTCCTCCAGATTCTGGAGACTGGTGCCTTTTCCTGCCAGCAGCACCGTGTCCGGTACGACCTCCATATCGCCGTTGAGAAGGTAACCCTCCCCGGGGGTGCCCGTGACGACGACATGGATCGGCACACGTCTGGTCTTCAGGATGGAAATGGTCACACGCACATCGTCGATATTCTTGCGGATGGAAGGAAGACTGATCCGCTCGCCGTCCGCGTCATACAGATCGATCTCCGCGTCCGTATCGATATCCGTGGTAAAGCCCGTCACGTCCACGCTGACATTTGCCGTCTCCACACGGTCAATGGCCGACTCCGGGCCTGTGATACGCAGCACGTTCTGTTCGGTCGTAATCTGCCCGATGACATATCCCTCTTCCAGCGCGCCCAGCGGAATCGCCGAGAGCGCCAGCGTCTTGGTCTTGCTTTCCTCGATGGACAGCCGCACCGTATCGATGGAGGGCGTGATGGACTCGATCTGGTTGGCGTATTTATTGGTCGTCACATTGATCGTCAACGTGTCCAGACTGGACAGGTTGCTCATGTCCGCCGTCGCAACCACATTTTCACGGGTGAAGGTGTCCGCAATGGATCGCGGCGCCGTGATCTTGACGGACGGGATCACATCCGTGCCGTCAAGCACCTCATACACCATGCCCTGGCTGGTGATCAGACTGGTGTTGCGGATATTGACCTGAATATTGCTGTAGGTCACCGTGATCGTCGGGTCATCCAGATTGGTGACCAGAAACCAGAGTGCCGCCGCAAACAAAAGCGAGAGAAGCTTCAGGCCGATATTCTGGGTGATCAGTCTCTTCAGAAAGCTCATACGTCGCTGACCTTCTCCTTCTTTGAACGAATGGTCTTGCCGAAGATCGTTGCGTTTTTCTGCCTGTCCTCGCTCTCCGGCTTATTCTGGATCCGGCGCAGCTTCTCCTTGATGCGCTCCGCGTTCAGTCCTCGTTCCATCACACCTTTATAGGCCACACTGATCGCGCCCGTCTCCTCCGAAACAATGAGGGTCATGGCATCCGTGGACTCCGAAATGCCAAAGCCGGCGCGATGCCTCGTGCCCATCTCCTTGCCGATATCCATCCGCTCGGACAGCGGCAGATAACAGGTGGCAGCCGTCACCCGGTTGCCGCGGATCACTACGGCTCCGTCATGGAGCGGCGTGTTGTGTTCAAAAATGTTGATCAAAAGCTCCGCCGTCACAAGACCGTCCACCTCAATTCCCGTGCGCTCCACATCCGCCAGAGAAATCTCCTGTTCGACAACGATCAGCGCACCGGTCCGCACGGATGCCATCTCCACGCAGGCTCTGGCAATCTCGTCGATGGTCCGGTCGGAAAAACGTTCGCCGCCGGATCGCAGATCAAAGGGCAGCATGGAGGAGAAAAAGAACCGCCGCTGACCAAGACCCTCCAGCGCCTTGCGCAGCTCCGGCTGCATGATGACGACAACCGCAATCACGGCCACATAGAGCACATTCCGCACAATCCAGAGAATCGTCGTCATATCGAAAACAACCGCCAGCACAATGAAGATGACAATGATGACAATCCCCTTGAGCATGGACCAGAGCCTCGTGCTCTTTGCCCAGAGCAGAATCTGATAGAACAGAAAGGCAATGATCAGAATCTCCGCGATATCCGTCCACCGCGGAGTCAGAAGATGAAAGCTGTTCCAGCTGATATGAAAATCAAAAGGGTTTGACGGTAATTGCATGACTTCTTACTTGTTGATATCCTTGTTCACCCGCAGCACGCGATCCGGCATCTCGTCGGTTGACGCCGCCTGTGTCCGCGGGATGCTCCGCGTACTGGCTGCGGGAGCAGGCCGATGCGCCGCCGGCCGTGCCGCAGCACCTGACACAGAGCGTGTCGCGCTGCCGGGCTGACGCACTGTGGCGCCTGCTGTCCGTACCGGCGCTCTGCCCGCTGCTGTTCTTCCCGCAACGGATCTTGTTCTGTCTGCCGCTCCCATCGGCCGGGATGCAGTTCTTGACGGCACCCGCTCCCGGAGCATCTCGTCTTCCTCGTCCTCCGGTTCCGGCATCCGTCGTCCGCTCTGTGCGGAGGAGGTGTGATGGACCGGTTTCGCCGCATTGTGCGCACGGTTGATCTTCTTGACTCTTCTTTCCGGCTCTGCCAGCGTCACCTTTGGCACCGCCTTAACATAGTAGAAATATTCATCATCCTCAAACTGCACCCGCTCTGTCCGCGAGTAATCCAGCTGGAAGAAAAAGAATTCCAGGATAAAGCACAGCAGCGCTGAAATCAGCGTTCCCGCCACGACGCCGACAAAGGAAAACCGGGTGTCATACATGAAATCGCCCACCATGAGCAGGATCAGGTTGAGCACGGCTCCCACCAGAATCGCCGCCTTCCAGGCATGATCCACCGGAAGCCGCCGGATGAGATAAACCACGATCAGCACCGCCGCAAAAGCCGCCACGGTGACCCACATGCCGCGGTTCATCATAAACCCGGTGAGAAACGAACGAAGCTGCACGACAATTTCGGTATCCTCCCCCACTGCCACAGAGCTTGCCCCCATGGTTGTCGCGTTGGTCTGCACGTAGGAAAGAAGATAGTAGATCACCGTTCCGCAGGACATCGCCGCCACAGAGACGGGAGAGGCGACCAGCCCCAGTGCGAGGGGCATCAGGTAGGGTATCTTAAAGAGAAACAGCATCGGCATCAGCATCAGAACCACCGTGTCTCCGGGGCCGAAGCGAAAATAGAGCAGGAACATCAGCAGAAACAGAACCAGCGTCACCCCCAGCGTCTCGATGGAAACCGCGTAAAAATGCCCCAGGATAAAAAAGCTGGAGATAAACACCATGAAGCCGGTCGGCATGAAGGAGCATAGCAGGGCACACATCAGCACAATCGGTGTCGGCTTGATCGCGGAAAGGTAGCCTACGTGGCTGTTGATCAGGGAAAGCGAAAGAAACGAGAGCAAAAACTTCCAGAGCGGTGTGATCCACAGCTCATAGCGGACGTAGATGCTCTTGATCAGTTGTTTGATTTCAACCAGCGTCGTCATTCGTCAACCCTTCACTGTCCGTCATCTCCTTGAGACGGCGCAGTCCCAGTGCGTATGTGGAAATACGCTTCTGCATCCGGTAGTAACGCACGGCATAAATGATGCCGGCAAACAGGCAATAACCGCCCGTCAGCACAACATACAACCGGACAGCGCTGGAAAGGAACCCCACCAGATCCGTGTTGTAGATATCCTGCATGATCAGATCGAAATGGCTCAGCACATAAAGCACACAGACAACAAGAAAGACGATCGTTGCACAGACAACCGAGCCGATGATGTGGTGTGTGATGTAGTCCACAGGAAAATAACGGCTCGCTGCCTCGTCCCGCCGTCCTTCCCGCTGTCTGAACATGGCCATGCGAGTCATGAGTATGACTCTCTTTTCAGCTAACAAGTATGCCCCTTATTTCTTCAGGAACTGCATTGCCGCATGTCCCGTATTGAGCTTTTTGCGCTCGACTGCAGGCGCTGTCGGCTTTGCAATGGCCGCACCCAGTCCCGTAGCCAGCTGTGCCTTACACTTTGCGCAGTAGCGGCCCGTCGTGATCGGCTCGCCGCAGTTCTCGCAGGTGAGCTGAACCGGTGAGCCCTTGGCGAAGACGAGACGCTCCTCGCGCACCCACTGCTGGATCTTGGTCATTTTAACCTCGCAGTCCTTGGCGATCTGATTCATCGTCGCGGACGGGTTGTCCTCTATATACTTTTTGACCTCCTGGAATTTGTCCTCTTCAGCCTTCTTGCAGGCCTCACAGATCACGTCTCCGGCAGCCCACTGAAACATCTTCCCGCACTTTGTGCAATTCTTAATCTGCATAGCTGACCTCCTGTTTCTGTTTTCTATCGATGCGTGCCGGCAGCCGCCGCGAAAAAGATCTCCCTGACGCCCGCCCGACGAAACTCCTCCGCAATCGCATCCACTGTCGATCCGGAGGTATAGATATCATCGATAATCATAATTCTTTTGTATTTTACATCATTCACCCGCAATTGAAAAGCGTTTTTCAGATTATTCCTGCGCTTTTGTTCCCCGTCCGTCTGCTTCATCGGCGGCGTATTCCGCTGCCGGACGATCAGATCCGTCCGCATCGGTATGCCCAGCTTCCGTGAAAGCTCCCTGGCGATATCCTCCGCCTGGTTGTAGCCTCTTTTTGCTCTCCTTGCCGGATGCAGCGGCACCGGAACCAGCACCTCGGGCCGGGCCGCCAGCATCTCCCGCCCAAACCGGCGAACCATCTGATCCGCATACCAGACGGCATACTCCCGCCGGCCGCCGTATTTCAGCCGGTAAAGCGAATGAGCGACACTCCGGTACGATGCCAGACAGTATCCGTAATCATAGCGGTGCGAATGAGCCATACAGTCGGGGCAGTACACGTCCGTCCGCTCATGCCCCGCCTCCTGCCGAAGCATCCGGCCGCATTTCATACAGCGCGGTTCGTCCTCATAGACAACCTGCCTCTCACAGGAAGGACAGCTTCGCTCCTCCCAGGCAAGAACCCGGTCACAGAGCGGGCAGCGATGCGGATACAGAAGCGTGAGTGCCGCATCTGCGCATTTTTTCAGTTTTTCCTTCTGTTCAGGCAGGAAGTTCATGAAGCCTCTCGATCAATCCCGTATATCGTTTCATCTCCTCCACATTGCCGATCATCTCCTCCACGGTCTCCCGGCTCCCCAGCACCACCACGCAGGATTTGGCTCTGGTCACCGCCGTGTACAGGAGATTGCGGTTTAACAGCATGCGCGGCCCCCCCAGAAGAGGAAGCAGCACAGCCGGATACTCGCTTCCCTGCGATTTATGAATGGTCATCGCGTAGGCGAGATCCATATCCTCCATCCCGGAAAAGGGAACCCGCACGATGCGGCGGAAATCGAACTGCACCGTGATTTCCTGCGATGTATGATCGATCGCCGTGATGATGCCGAGATCTCCGTTAAAAACGCCCTCTCCGTGCTCGATCACAATGCCGTTGTATCCCTGCACTTCCCACACGGCACTGTAGTCATTCCTGGTCTGCATGACCTTGTCCCCCACCCGCCAGATCCGGTCGCCCAGCTGCAGCTCGGCCTTTCTGTGATCCGGCGGATTAAGCGACTGCTGCAGCGCGCGGTTCAGTGTCTCCGCCCCCAATGGTCCGCGGCGCATCGGTGTCAGCACCTGTATCTCCCCGGGCGGCGCCCCCACATAATCCGGAAGCTTGTCCCGGATAAGCAGCACCAGATGTTTGATGATCACCTCCGCACGATCCCGTGCAAGAAAAAAGAAATCCCTGCTCTGGTTATCCAGGACTATACTCTCTCCCGCGTGGATCCTGTGCGCATTCATCACGATGTCACTCTGCGCAGCCTGGCGGAAAATCTGTCTGAGCGCTACCACGGAAAAACGACCGCTCTCGATCAGATCGCGCAGCACCTGTCCCGGGCCGACGGAGGGAAGCTGCGCCGCGTCGCCGATCAGCACCAGATGGGTTCCCGGTGTGACTGCCTTCAGCAGAGAATAAAACAGATGCATATCCACCATGCTCATCTCATCGATGACAACTGCGTCCGTCTCCAGCGGGTAGTCCTCGTTGCGGTTGAAGCGCACGCGGCGTTCCACTGTCTCCCTGTCCTCATCCCGGACACCGCTTGTCACCTCCAGCAGCCGGTGAATCGTCCGGGCCTCCATACCCGTCGCCTCCGTCATCCGCTTGGCCGCCCGTCCCGTCGGAGCCGCCAGCACAAAGGATCTGCCCTGATTCGTGAAGAGCCTGAGAATGGCACCCAATGTCGTCGTCTTGCCGGTGCCCGGGCCGCCGGTCAGAATCAGAACCCCGTCCGTCATGGCGCGTTTGACCGCTTCCCGCTGCTCGTGATCCAGACGGATATTCTGTTCCCTCTCCACCGCATCAATCTCAGCCTCCGTCGGAGCAAGCTCCGGCTCACAGATGTCCAGATCTCTGAGCATTCCCGCAATCGCCTGTTCCTCATGCCAGAGTCCCGCAGCGTATACCGCCTGTCTCTCCGCACTCCCGGACGGCGCCTCCCGAATGATCACCTTGTTTTTCGCAGCCAGACCACTCAACCGGGATTCCAGAAGCTCTTTGGCTTCCGGACCGCGCGGAAGACGCAGCAGCTCCACTGCCTTTTCAAAAAGCATCTCCCGCGGCAGATAACTGTGTCCGTCCGCCGCGCCCTGTGCCAGGGCATAGAGAAGGCCGCCGGTCACACGATACTCCGCATCCGCACGGATTCCGAGCTTTCCTGCGATCTCATCGGCCGTCCGGAAACCGATACCGTCGATTTCCTCCGCCAGTCGATAGGGATTCTCAGAGATAACCTGCCGGGTGCTGTCCCCGTATCGTTCAATGATTCTCGCGGAAAGCCTGCCGCCGATGCCGATCTGCTGCAGGAACAGGGTGAGTTCCCTCTGTTCACGCTTTTCCCGCATCTGTATGCCGATGCTTCGGGCAATCCGTTCACTGATGCCCTTCAGCTCGGCCAGTCGTTCCGGCTCCTCCTCCATAATGCGGAAGGTGTCATCTCCGAACTGCTTCACAATCCGGTGAGCCAGTTTTTCTCCGATCCCTTTGATCGCGCCGGAGGCCAGATATCTCTCCATTGCCACCGCATCTGTGGGAGCAAGAACCTGAAAGGTGTGAATGCGAAGCTGACGTCCATAGACGGGATGATCGACATATTCGCCGGTGGCCTCGATGGTGTCGCCCTCGTCACACCCACGCAGCGTGCCGACGGCTGTAAACGAGTCTCCCTCTCCTTCATCCCCGGCAAAAATCAGATCCGCAACACCGTATCCTGTATCGGTGTTGCGGTATATGAAATGATCAATATAGGCAGTAACGGTAACGCTCACGTGTCAGCCGTCTGCGCTCCTGCGGAAGAGCCGTCCTCTGCGGACTCCCCGTCCCCGTCCTCCGATTCGGACGAATCCGTCCGTCCATCAGCCGCCGCAATGATGGCCGCATTGTGTGCCTCGATATCCGCCGCACTCATGCCCACGGTATGCTTCATATTCTCGTAGAGCATCTGTGCAAAGCCCAGTCCCTGGGTCTCCGTGGATTTTGCGGTGAGGTCCTGCAGGGTGCGTTCCTTGAAGAAATCAACCAGCTGCTTGTTGCTGCCGGATTCGTCCTGCTTGAGGGCGTCGACGCTCTTCTGCATCTCCTTGAAAACCTGCTCGAGAAAGTAGGATTCAAACTGATTGCAGGCGTTCATCAGCTCCTCGTTGATCACCTCGCCGTCCGCGTCCGTACGTGCATTTTTTGCGTTTTTCGCGGCGCTTTCCAGCACGGACTTGAGCTTGTCGCCCGCGGCGTTCTGGGTCTGCTGATTCATGTAGTCGGCGTATGCGCCGGCATTGATTCCGCCTAATTCCATTGGATACTCCTCTTAGCTCAACTGACGTTTACCGCTTCAGGTTGTTGGCTGTCTGCATCATTTCGTCCGTGGTGGTGATGGCCTTGGAATTCATCTCATAGGCACGCTGGGCGACGATGAGGTTGACCATTTCGGTGGCCACGTTGACGTTGGATCCCTCTAAGTAACCCTGGCGGATGACGCTGCGCTGGAGATTCTGCTGCGTCAGCTCGTTCATGGGCTGGCCGCTGGCCTGGGTGGGCAGGAAAGAGGTGTCTCCCACGCGCTCTAAGCCGGTCGGATTGTTAAACTGCCACCGGCCGATCTGAAAGCCGGTATTCTGCGGAACATTGTTGGCGTCGGGATACTGGATGTTGCCGTCCGCATCCACAACTACGCGGTTGGATACCATGTTGCGGAGCGTGATCTCCCTGCCCTGGGAGTCAAGCACATGATAACCCTCCGAGGTCGTGAGGGTGATATCGTTGGTGCCGTTCTGGGCAATGGCCCAGATAAAGTCGCCGTTTCTTGTGTAGACCTGCTCCCCGCGGTCGTTGCGATAGGCGAAGAAGCCGTCGCCGCCGATGGCAAAGGCCGTGTTGCTCGCGCTGTCCAGAAAGGCGCCCTGTGTGAAGCGCGAGTTGATGGATGCCGTCCGCACGCCCAGACCCACATCGGAATTGACGGGCGGCTGTCCCGCGTTTTCCACGGTGGACTTGGTCTGCAGGGTCTGATACAGAAGCGACTTGAACTCCGCCTCCTGTGCCTTGTAGCCCATGGAATTGACGTTTGCCAGGTTGTTGGCGATCGTGTCTACATTGGTCTGCTGTGCGTTCATGCCGGTTGCTGCCGACCATAGGCTTCTTACCATATGCTGCCTCCCCCCTTATGCCGTTACTGCAGCCTGCCCAGCTGCTGAACCGCGATTTCCAGTGTCGCGTCGATGGTCGTGATGACCTTCTGATTGGAATCATACTGCCGCTGCGAAGCAATCATCTGAACCATCTCATCCACCGTCGACACATTGGACTGCTCCAGATATCCCTGCACCACCGTGAGCTGCGGTTCGATCTCCACCGCCTGCTCCGTCCTCATGAACAGATTCTCGCCGTAATGCACCAGGGAATTGTAATAATGATCCACAACCGAATCTCCCTCGAGATCGGGTCCGTCCTGACGGAAATCCGTGAAGCCGATGGCGTCCACCAGCCGTCCGTTCTGGAAGATGGAGCCGTCCCCGGCAATCTGGAAATCCTGCGTCGGATCGATAATCACATGGCCGCCGTTACGATCCAGCACGAAATCGCCGTCCTGTGTGGTCAGCTCGCCGTTGACCGTGACGGCAAAGTTGCCGTCACGGGAATACATGACGGTCGTGTTGCCGCTGTGATCCGTGTGCTCAATGTTGAAGAAACCCTTGCCCTGAATGGCCAGATCGGTCGGCAAGTCGGTATTTTTCATCGGTCCCTGGGAGAAATCCACATAGGTGCCGCTGGTCTTGACGCCGAGATTGACGATGCCCAGCTTGTCGCGAAGCTTGGCATCCGCCTCGTCCTTGATGCGAAGCGCCAGCTTGTCGGAAAAAGCGCTCGCCACGCTTCCTTCCTTCTTAAAGCCGGTGGTGTTGAAATTGGCCAGATTGTTGGTCAGCACGTCCATCCGATTCTGCTCGTTTACCATGCCGGTGTAAGCGGTGTACAATCCTTTAACCATTCCGTCTCCTCACTTCCCGGCGCAGATTCGGTTTATGACTGCGCCCTGCTAATCTTCTGTCCGGTGTCCCGTCAGGAATTCCACGTAACGCCCTGTGCCGATCGCCACCGCCGTCATCGGATCCTCCGCCGTCATGGCGTTGATTCCGGTCCTTGCGGTGATGAGATCCTCCAGTCCCCGAAGCAGCGATCCGCCGCCCGTAAGAACGATTCCGCGATCCGCGATATCCGCCGCAAGCTCCGGCGGTGTCTTTTCCAACACGCTGTGGATGGCGTCCACAATCTGGGTCGTCGGCTCCCTGAGCGCCTCCTCCGTCTCCTCGGAGGAAACCCGCACGGTCTTGGGAAGACCTGTCACGAGATTGCGTCCTCTTACATCCAGAAAATCGGCCTCTGCGCGGGGATACGCGCTCCCGATTTTGATCTTGATGTCCTCCGCTGTCCGGTCACCGATCAGCAGATTGTGTTTTTTGCGCATGTAGCGCACCAGCGCCTCATCGAAATCATCCCCGGCCACCTTGACGGAGGTGGAAACCACTGTGCCGCCCAGAGAGATCACCGCGATATCCGATGTCCCGCCGCCGATATCAACGATCATGTTGCCGCAGGGCTTTGTGATATCGATGCCTGCTCCGATTGCCGCCGCGATCGGTTCCTCGATGATCTTGACATCCCGGGCCCCCGCCATCAGTGTCGCATCTTCAGCGGCCTTGCGCTCCACCTCCGTGACTCCGGAGGGCACACAGACCGCGATCAGCGGCTTGCGGAAGGTCTTCTTGCCCAGAGCCTTACTGATGAAATACTTCATCATCTGCTCGGTGACCTTATAATTGGAAATGACGCCCTGTCTGAGCGGTCTGATCGCCACGATATTGCCGGGCGTCCGGCCGAGCATCAGTCTCGCGTCCTCGCCGATGGCCATCACCCGCTCCGTGTCCTTGTCATAGGCCACCACGGAGGGTTCCTTTAACACCACGCCCTTGCCCCGGATATAAACCAGAATACTTGCGGTTCCGAGATCAATTCCGATATCTGTATACTGCATGAGGCCTGCCTCTCCTGCTATAAACACGCGCTGCCAGTCGGCGCGCCACTCATTCTGACCGTGACTTCACGGGGATTATATTATAGCACAAAAAGCTCCGGCGAAAAGGTGCTAAATTCATAAATTTTTGTTAACACATAAAACGGACGGAAACCGGTCGGTTCCGTCCGTTCCTGTGCATCCTTGCACTGATTATATCGTCCTGTTTTCCGAAAACTTTAGTATCTTTATCAAAATTGGTGTCTTTTTCTTCCCCTGCCACCTGTTCCGGAAAAGACAGGCACGGGGAGCGCGTCTCTATTCCTCCGGATCAAAGCTCGGCATGGAGCCGGTGAAGTAGCCCGGTTTGGCGACCTCAATCTCCTTCTCGATCGTGTCCTCCTCCCATTCGCCGTCGACCTTCCTTCTCTTTGTCGTTTCCTCTACACGGGTGACTCCCTCGCTGTTGAGCTGCAGGCCGACCGTATTCGGTCTGTCTTCCTTCAGATCCCCGCCTTCCACGTCCGGCTCCGAAGCATAGTAATCAAAAGCCCCCTTCACCAGCTCCGCCCAGCGGCTCGTCTCCCTGTCCTCACCGGATCCGGTGGTTTTGGATTTGACCGTCCAGCCGCCCGCGCGAAGATTGATCTTCTTGTACGCCGTCTTGTTGTCTCCCAGATCAAAGACACGCAGATAGTACAGTCCCGGAACGGTCGCCTTCACCGGGATCCAGTAGGTGATGCTTCGCCTGATCGTCCGGCCGTTGTCATCCTCGTCCTCCTCCGTTTCCACCCGTTTCGTCCAGCTGAGCTTCCATTTTGCTCCGCTCCAGACGAGGATCCCGTCGTTTTCAAGATTCTTCGTCAGATTCTTCTTCTCCGCCGCAGAGAGATCCTTGAGACTGACCACCCGGGTGCTTTCGTCCAGAGAGATCTGCTGGATTTCCACCTGAATCGGGCTGTAACTCCAGGAATCCTCACTCTTTATGTAGGTGGGCCTCAGCATCTTCCCCAGCACGGTCTTGAGATCCTTGTGCTCCTTCAGCAGCGCATTCAGCGTCGCGTCACCCTTTTTGTCATAGCTGACAACCGGGAGCAGCTGCATGGTGCCGGGCGTGGTGCCGTTCTTGGAGCCGCAGGACTTCAGTTTGATCCCGGGGATCCTTTCCCCGTCCAGCGAAACGGTAAAGCTCTTCAGCTCAATATCGGGATTGACCGCCGCCGTCGCCTTCACCGGTGTGTTTTTTGCCGGATTCACGGACAGCACGTGCTTTCTGCCGTCATAGACCGTGGAGGGCGTATAGTACGCGCTCACCGAAAGCTCCTCTCCCCCCTTCAGCTGAGCAGACACGCTCCAGGAGGTCAGTCCTTCCACATCCTCCACAGGCTGATCGCCGGGGTTGTCTCCGGGATCGACGGGATCGACGGGATCGACGGGATCGACGGGATCCGTTCCGCCGGAGCCGCCCTCGCAGATCACATCCTCTTCAGCGGAGGGGACTGCTTCCGGAGCAAGAAAGTGAATCTCGGGCTGCTTATCGCCGTATACCGACAGGGCTTCCTCTATTCCATAGAGAGCGGCCCACTGCTCCTCCGTGCCGGTGTAATAGATATCCGTCAGGTTTTCCGCGCTTGGCTTCTTTTTCCCGAATCGGTTGTTGACGCCGAAAGACTCCTTATCGATCCAGGTCAGCGTGGCAGGCAGGGTGAGTTTTTTCAGGGAGGTGTTCCCATCAAAGCATCGTAAACCCAGCTTCGTCACACCGGAGGTCAGACCGATCTCCTCCAGGCGGCTGTTCGAAAAGGCAGCCGTCCGGATCACCTGACAGCCGGACACGGAATTATAGGACATGCCGCTCTTTCCGACAGCCCAGGCGATGAGTTCGGTTCTGTCCTTTTTATAAAGCACGCCGCCGGGTGCCACGTAGGCCGGATTGTCCGGATGCACCGCAAATTCGGTCATCCCTTTGCACTCGGAAAACGTGTTTCCGTCTATCTCCGCCTCGCATTTCGCCCCCACCTCCACTCTGCGCAGAGCCGCGCAGCCGGTAAACGCATCGTAGGCAATATACCGCACCTTATCGGGAATCCGGTAGGTCTCTGCCGGATTGCCCGCGGGGTAGAGGAAAATCGCGGTTTTGGTTTTGTCAAACACCATATTGCCGGACGCAACCAGTGTCTTGCCGGTTCCCGACAGCGTGACCTTTGTCAACGGACAGCCTTCAAATATCATTCCCAGACCCGAGTCATATTCGGTATACTTTTCACCGTCCTCATTCTTTTCCTCTACCAGCGGGTACCGTTGCTCCGCCCCGTCCCATATATAGTTCAGATTCCCCGGAAGTGTCACCGTGGTCAGACTGGTACACCCGGAAAAGGCGGACTCCCCGATGGTATCCATATTGGCCGAAAACACCACCGTCGTCAGAGATTCATTATCAGCGAACGCCATCGGCGCCAGAGCGGTGATGTTTCCGGCGATGGTGAGCTTCGTGAACGGAATGCTCCGCAGGGCTTCCGCCTCATCATAAACTTCCGAATTCATCTGTCCCTTTCCGGTCAGCTTCACTTCGCCGGTCTTTTGATTGTAGGTCCACTTCATGCCGCCCAGCGTGCCGCTCACAGCGCCCAGTGCCGGGATCTCCTCCGCCGGCGCGGCTGCCGGCGCGGCTGCCAGTGCCGCCATCGGACTGCCCGCCAGCATGGCCAGAGTCAGTAGTGCCGCGATGATCCTCTTTCTCATGATGATCCTCCTCCATATATACTCGCAAACACGGTTATCATACCTTTTGACAACACCCGTATCATGATATCACGAACGTTTCGCTTTGTCGACAGCCGTAAATGACTATTCTCTCACCCCCTCTTGCATCCTGCGGGATTCTCCCGTATAATATACGAACATACGTTCACGGAGGGCTCATGATGCAAAAAAGCACGAAACAGCAGATCGAAACCGAATCGCCGGCAAAAAAGATGCTGCCGCCGGACAAAAGCGACTGGATCCGGATCCGGGGCGCCAATGAACACAATCTCAAGCACCTGGATGTGGATATTCCCCGGGGATCGCTGACCGTGCTGACCGGCCTTTCGGGCAGCGGCAAATCCTCTCTCGCCTTTGACACCATTTTTGCCGAGGGTCAGCGGCGCTATATGGAATCCCTGTCCTCCTACGCCCGGATGTTTCTGGGCCAGATGGACAAGCCTGATGTAGAAAAAATCGAGGGCCTTTCCCCCACCATCTCCATCGATCAGAAATCCACCAACCGCAACCCCCGCTCCACCGTGGGGACGGTCACGGAGATCTACGATCATTTCCGTCTGCTGTATGCCCGAATCGGCATCCCGCACTGCCCGGAATGCGGCCGGGAGATCCGCAGGCAGTCCGTTGACGAGATGGCGGATCAGGTTCTTGCCCTGCCGGCCGGGACGAAGCTCCAGATTCTCGCTCCGGTGGTGCGGGGCCGCAAGGGCATGCACGAAAAAGTCTTCGACCGGGCGCGCCGGGCCGGTTATGTTCGCGTGCGCGTTGACGGAAGCCAGTATGATCTGTCGGAGGACATCTCTCTGGACAAAAACATCAAGCACAGCATCGAGGTGATCATCGACCGTCTGGTGGTCAAGGAGCCGGAATCCCTCCGGAAACGCCTGGTGGACTCTCTGGAAAATGCCCTGAATCTTGCCGAGGGACTCATCACCGTGGATGTGATCGACGGCGAGTCCATGAATTTTTCCCAGAGCTTTGCCTGTCCGGACTGCGGCATCTCCATTCCGGAGATCGAGCCCCGGAGCTTTTCCTTCAACAACCCCTTCGGTGCCTGTCCGGAGTGCATGGGTCTTGGCTACCGGATGGAATTCGACGAGCGGCTGATGATCCCCGATCCGTCTCTGTCCTTCAACGAAGGCTGCGTGCAGGTGACCGGCTGGCAGTCCTCCTCCTCGGAGGGAAGCTTTACCCACGCGATCCTGCTGGCGCTTGCCAGGTCCTACCGTTTCAGCCTCGATACACCCTACGAAAAGCTTCCGGAGCGCATACGGCACATGTTTATTCACGGCTTTGACCGTACTGTCACGGTGCACTACAAGGGCCAGCGGGGAGAGGGCGATTATCCCGTCCTCTTTGAGGGATTGATCAAAAACATGGAGCAGCGCTACCGCGAGACCTTCTCCGAGACGCAGAAGGCGGAATACGAATCCTACATGCGCTTTATTCCCTGCAAGCTCTGCAAGGGGCAGCGCCTCAAGCGCGAATCGCTGGCGGTGACGGTGGCCGATAAAAATATCTTCGAAATCACCTCCATGTCCGTAGCGGAGCTGCACGCGTATCTTTCGGAGATGAAGCTGTCAAAGCGGCAGGAAATCATCGGTTCGCAGGTGCTCAAGGAGATCCGCGCCCGCGTGGGCTTTCTCATTGACGTGGGTCTGGATTACCTCACCCTGTCCCGCTCGACAGGAACCCTTTCCGGCGGCGAGGCGCAGCGGATCCGGCTTGCAACGCAGATCGGATCGGGCCTCTGCGGCGTGGTGTACATCCTGGACGAGCCGTCCATCGGTCTCCATCAGCGGGACAACGACAAGCTCCTCCACACCCTGAAAAATCTCCGGGATCTGGGCAACACGCTGATCGTCGTCGAGCACGATGAGGACACCATGCGTGCGGCGGATTACATCGTGGACATCGGTCCCGGTGCGGGCTCCCACGGCGGTGAGGTCGTGGCCTGCGGCACGGCGGAGGAGATCGCACAGATCCCGGAATCCGTTACGGGGCAATATCTTGCCGGCAAGCTGAAGATCGAGGTTCCGGGAAGCCGCAGAAAGCCCACGGGCTGGATCACTGTAAAGGGCGCCAGGGAGAATAACCTCAAGAATATCGACGTGCGGTTTCCGCTGGGGGTCTTCACCGTGGTGACCGGCGTGTCCGGCTCCGGCAAGAGCTCGCTGGTCAATGAGATCCTGTACAAGCATCTCGCCCGGAGCCTGAACCGGGCGCGGATCATCGCCGGGGATCACGATGATGTGGAAGGGCTTGACCAGCTGGACAAGGTCATCGCCATCGATCAGAGCCCCATCGGACGGACACCGCGTTCAAACCCGGCGACCTACACCGGCGCCTTCGATCTGATCCGGGATCTCTTTGCTTCGACCCAGGAAGCCAAGGCAAGAGGCTACAGCAAGGGGCGGTTTTCCTTTAACGTCAAGGGCGGCCGCTGCGAAGCCTGCGGCGGCGACGGGATCGTCAAGATCGAAATGCATTTTCTCCCCGATGTCTACGTGCCCTGCGAGGTCTGCGGCGGCAAACGGTACAACCGGGAGACGCTGGATGTCACCTACAAGGGGAAAAATATCTACGAGGTGCTGGACATGACTGTCGAGGAAGCCCTCGGCTTCTTCGAAAATGTGAAGAGCATCCAGCGTAAGATCCAGACGCTCTACGATGTGGGACTGGGCTATGTCAAGCTGGGCCAGCCCTCTACGGAGCTTTCAGGCGGAGAGGCGCAGCGGATCAAGCTGGCGACGGAGCTCTCCCGGGTGTCCACCGGCAAAACGATCTACATCCTGGACGAGCCCACCACCGGACTGCACTTTGCGGATGTCAAAAAGCTTGTGAGCATCCTGCACCAGCTAGTGGAAGGCGGCAACACGGTGGTGGTGATCGAACACAATCTTGATGTCATCAAGACCGGCGACTACCTCATCGACATGGGGCCGGAGGGCGGCGACCGCGGCGGTACCGTGGTCGTGCAGGGAACCCCCGAGGCCGTGGCGAAGAAAAAGGAAAGCTACACCGGTCAGTACGTGAAGCGGATGCTGTAAGTTTTAACGGTGTCCCTGCCTCAGATACCGCAGCTTCAGGTTGGTGTTGTAGAAATCCTTGGTGGTGCAGCCCGCCCTGCCGCCGCCGGCACACGCACAGGCGCATGCACAGGCACATGAGCTGTGCGCACACGAGCTGTGTGCGCAGGAGCTGTGCGAGCGGTGTCCGCCGGAGGAAACCGGCACGTTTACCACATGCACACGCATATAGGTGTTGGGAGAGGAGGAATAGCGGTAGGTGCCGTTCGTGTTTCTGCTCTTCAGCTCCTTCTCCTCCTTGGGAATATCCTTTTCCTCGATCTTTGTCTCACTCTTGATGAAGCTGCGTCCGCAGTACTCGCAGTTGTCCTTGCCCTCGGGGCGCGCCGCGCCACAGCCCGGGCAGTTCGGATAATATTCAATCCTCGTCCGGGTGATCTTTTGCGAGGAGGTGCCGAAGTTTGCGGTGTTGTTGTACTGCCCAAGGGATTTCATAGCCGCAAAAATCGGGAAAGCGACGGCTCCGAGGAGGACAAGCAATCCGAAAACTCCGTAAATCGCGTCATCATCATCCTCCTCCGTCTGTTCAAAGGTTTTGCTGTCGTCAAAGCCGAAGGCATCATTGAGATAGGTGATCTGTACGGTGTACCGCTCCCCTTTACCCAGGGAGGTCTTCCAGAGAAGATAGTCGCCGTCAAACTCACAGGAGGGCGACCAGCTCTCCGCACCGGCGCTGTTCCAGCGAATGACCATATTGTCGACCAGAATGCCGTCAAACCAGCCCGGCGTAAACTCATAAACCGTCTCCCCGTCGGTAAACCGGTTCATTTCATACATATAATCCTGTACAAGGGAATAGTCAAAGCTCACGACCTCCCCTTCGAAATATTCCCGGTCAAAATCGATCCGCATGTTGTAGCCGTTGTAGTCCACAAATTTCAGCTCACTGATTGTCGACGACAGGGCCTGCAGACCGGAAACATGCTTGTTGGGGACACCGATATTCACCCAGGACAACGGTCCCTCGGAATCGGAATCCAGCACCTCCCACTCCACATGGTAACGCATGGTAAGAGTGCCGTCAGGATTGACATCCACGGTGATTTCGTAATCCCGGATCCGGTCCAGGTCGCCGGAGGCTTTGACTCCGACAGGCGCACACAGAAACAACGCAAGCATCGCCATGAGTGCCAGGCAGAGCATGGCTGTCCTTCTCCGTATCCGCCGCAGGGACGTGCGCGCCTCGTGCCGATCATTACTCCTGCGCATCCCGGGCCTCCTTCCTTGCCGCTGTCCGCAGCGGGCACTCGCAACGCATGGCCGCGGAAAATGTGCGTTTTTTCCTGCATGCCTCGCTGTTCCAGATCGTCTCCCAGTCATCCGCAAGGAAATCGCCCAGAGGCGCGTCTGACAGCCAGCTCTGGCATGGGACGACGCCTCCGCCCGGTGTCACAGCCATATTGCTCAGGCAGGCGCCGCAATTGGGGGTGCTGATTCCCAGCTCCTTACAAAAATCATGATCGACCCATCCCGGTGAGGTGAAGCTGATTTCCATGCCATGTTCGTTGCAGTATGTGACAGCCTCCCTGAGGATCTTTCTTATTTCCGCATGGGAAAGCTGCAGCTCCTCCGATTCCTGTGTGGCGGCATTGCCCGTTGTGATCAGACCGGAACAGGTCACATAAATGACCCCGAGATCATGCAGAAAGGCAAGCGTCTTCACATAATCCCGGTTGACCTCGCAGAGCGGCGTGTTGATGCTTACGGACAGACCTGCTGCCAGCGCGTTTTTGACCCCCGCCAATGTCTGCTCATACTTTTCCGCACCGACCAGCCGGTTGTGAATCGCTTCGTCATGGGAATAGAAGGTGATCTGCACGCTGTCCAGAGAGACCTCCTGCAGCCGTTTGCAGTATTCGGGCGTAAGCTTGATGCCATTGGTGTTCAGTCTGGTGATAAACCAGGCGGCATGCTCGATCAGCTCGGGCAGATCGTCCCGCATGGTGGGTTCTCCGCCGGTAAAGGTCACCTGCGGAATGCTGATCTCCCGGCATTTATCAATGATACGCTTCCATTCCTCCGTGGAGAGCTCCTTCTCCTCCGCGGAGGGCTGTCCGGCGGCATAACAGTGGACGCAGCACTGGTTGCAGTTCCACTTTCCCTCCTTCGTCATGGCGCTCACCATCAGATCCATCCGGTGAGGGGACTGCATGAAGGGCGCGTAATCCCCGAGGCTCGTGTAGGCTATCTCCTCGTCGGTGGGTTCGCCGTAGGCCACCTGACGCAGCGTATTCATGATGCGGAAAATGTCTTTCTTCAGACGTTTCCGGGAGACCAGCGGATAGACCCTGCGCACGGCGGTGCAGGTTTTTTCCATGATCTCGTCCGTCTGCGACTGGTCAATCTCCTGCCCGTGGTAGCGGTTGACCTCCTCGATCATCTCCGTAAGAAGGATGCTCCAGGAGACGTTGACCGGAATGATATCCTGGCCGTTGATGATCGCCACACTGGCGGAGATGCTGTTCCCTTCGACGCGGGGCGGAATAAGATGAATGCGCACGACTCCCGGACCTTCCGGATTGAGCGTGGTGTGATGCACCTCTCCGAAATGCTCGGCGGCATACTGCAGTTCCCGTCTGGATGCTTTCACGATATCCTCCTGATGATACTGTTTCAAAACAGCTGACGAATAACAGCACCATCTTACCATACCCCGCGCCGGAGAACAACTGCGGCTACGTCAGATTGATCCGGATCCGGACGGTCTTGTTGTTTACCCTTCCGGTAACCGTCACTGTCCCTTTGGAATCCCTTGCATACAGAACGCCCGCCTCACTTGCAAAAACCTTCGTCTTGTTGCTGCTCTTCCAGAGAATGTCGTGGGAGACACCTGCCTGCTCGAGAGCAAAGATCTCGCCCTCCTTCATGCTCAGCGTGTAGTTGTAGGCCGCCTGTGCAGGTGCGAGCGTTCCCTCCGCAGTCGACGCAGTCCCCTTTGTGACCGAAGGATCCTCGACATGAACAGTCGTTGTGTAGATAACCTGCTGACCGTCTGCTCCTGTATACAGGCAGGTCAGCTCCGTACTTCCAACCGTGACCCCACTGATCCGCACCGCCGGTTTGTCCGTATTGGTCAGTGAAAAAATCCCGTCGCTGACCGCTGACCAGATGATCTCCGTCCGGTTCGTCTTTTTTACACCGGTGTGCTTCAGTGTCACACGCTGACCCACATTGATATAGATATCTGTTTTGATCGGGATGGTTTTTACGGTCAGGGTCAGCACCTGTATCATCCCCTGATTCGTTCCTGTGAGAACGACGGTTCCCTCCCTGACGCCGGTGAATCTGCCGGCCTTGGTAATGGTCACCGGAACCCCGCTTCCCTGCCAGATATTCCTGCTGTCCTTCGCAAATTCCAATGCGTTGCCGCTCTCATCCGCAGCTGTCCAGACTGCACCGTTGGCCTTAAAGCCGTTGCTGAATCGGGGCGTATACCCCTGCAGAACAGCAATGGTAACCGCAGCTCCGTTCTCCAGAACCGTCGTCGCAGCGGTGTCTCTGACCGTCACGCGCATGGCGTAGCTTTTCCCGCCGACCCAGGCGGTCAGCCTCGCGCTGCCCTTTCCTACTGCTTTGATGTCTGCCGTCGCCTTCCCTTCCGCATCTGCCTTTCCGGCGCCTCCCGTTTTCACGGAAATCACATTCGTATTGGAGGAAATCCAGCTCACCGGAAGGGATGCTGCAGTCTCTTTGGCCGTCAGGCCCTGCAAATACACATCGGTTGCATTTTCCTCTCCCACCAGAAGCGTCAGGGTTTTCAGCGAAAGGGCGGGTTCGTACACCGTCACGGAGTATTCCTGTAACACAGTCTTTCCGTCTTTGGTTACCGTGTTGGTCAGCGTCGCTGTTCCGGCCGCTCTCGCGGTCGCGGCACCGGTCTTTTTCACCACCCGCACAATCGACGGATCGGTCGATGTCCAGGTTCCGGTGCTGTCGGATCCGAAGAGATACGTCTGTCCCTTTACCATTTCCTTGGTATAGCTTTCCGTCACGGAACCATCTTCCTCTGTCCGCGTTCCCGTACGGACCGGCTCTTCATTACCGTCCTGCCCGGAGCCGGTTCCCTCTCGCTGGTCTTCTCCGCCGGGATTGACACCGGGTTCATCGCCCGGATTGGTGCCGGGTTCGTCGCCGGGCTTGTCCCCCGGTTCGGTGCCGGGTTCGCCTCCCGGATTGGTGCCGGAGGGGGAAGCCGCCGTTACGCTCAATACATCCGTACCGTTGCTGATGGTGTACTCCGTACCGGCTGTCAGTACCGGCGAAGCGTAAAGCGCGAAGGCGTTGCTGTAGTCGCAGGGAACGGTTGCCGAAGCAATTTCCGTATCACCGTTTTTCACCATCACGGATCCGTTTTTGCTGAAGCCGATGGCTGCGCCTGTGTTTCCGCCGGGAGTACCGGGAGCACCGGGGGCGCCTTCTCCTCCCTGTCCACCCGGAGTACCCGGAGCCCCGGGAGTTCCTTCTCCGCCCTGATCGCCGGGAGCGCCTTCTCCGCCCTGATCGCCGGGAGCGCCTTCTCCGCCTGTACTGCCGGCGCTGCCGGTGGTCACATAGACTCCTGTCCCGTATCGGGGAATGCTCTCGCCGCTCATCCCGCTCGAACCGATCTCCAGAACTGTGGCGCCCAAGCCAAGGGTAAACCCGTCATCCGTGTCAATGGGTGAATTGTTATTCTCCGCAGAGCCGAACACCGTGACCGTACCGCCCTCGATGTCCAGAGAGCCGTTGCAGTCCACGCCGTCCCCGTCTGCCCGGAAAACGATGGTTTTTGACGCGGTGGCCGATCCGTCCCGAAGAGTGACCGCTTTGTTTTCTGTACTGTCGATCTGAACGGTCACCGTACCGGAATTGATCACGCAGGTATTGCCGGTTTTGGAGACAGAGGTTTTGACATAACCGGTATCCTCATTCTCACTGCTCTGATAGACGTAGCTTACGGTTTTGGAAGAGGCGTTAAATCCGTCATCATTGGCGTTTACAGAAACAGTCGGGCTGTCGGTGCCTGTGCCGATGATGATATTTGCCGCCTCAATGCCCTCGTAGGCCGTCTGCACATCCACCACGGCATTGCCGCTGATGGTGACGGTTCCGGCAGCACCGATTCCGTCATCTCCTGCACGTACCGTGACATTGCCGCCGGTGATCGTCAGATGATGATTGGACTGCAGGCCGTCGTCCGGTCCGCCGATGATATACTGCCCGGTGGAAGTCCGCGTGTAGCCGCCCGTCGTAACGGAATTGGCCTTCAGTCCTGCTCCGGTGGTATCCACTGTGACCGTTCCGCCGCTGATGGTCAGACCGCCTGAGGCCTCCGTGGTTTTTGTCGCATTCTCCGGATCCGTGGTTTTCAGATCCTCGTATGTCTTTGTCGCCGCCTTCGTGCCCGTCTTGATTCCTTTGTGCGAGCCGGTGTCCACATTGATCCTCTCCGTTTTGGTGCTGCCATTCTCCGTCAGCGTGTTCAGCGTCTCCGAGGTGCTTCCGTCGGTATAATAACCAACTGCCGCATTGTCATAGACCGTCACAATGTTTACCGTACCGTCCGTAATCGTGACGTTTTCCGCCTGAATGCCGTCTCCCTGCACGCCGCTGACACCGTCCTCTCCGCTGCCGATATTCACGGAACCGCCGGAAATCAGGATGTTACCGCCGTCCGTGGTGTCTTCCATCCCGGCCTTCAGTCCGTCTCCGGCTGAGTTCTCTATGTTGAGCGTTCCCCCTGTGATCTGGATCGTGCCATCCTTGGCCTTCACGGCATCATCCCCCGTACGGGTGACGACGATCTCCCCGCCGGTAAAGCGCAGGACGCCTTTCTTTGCGGAAAATGCACTTCCCGTCCCGGATGACAGCGTCAGGGTTCCGTCTCCTGCCATCACCAGCTCCGCCTGTGCCGCTTTGATAACCGCTTCGCCCTCTTTTACGCAGGCGTCACTCCCGGAAACGGTTGATGCACCGGACAGCAGAATCGTCCCGGATGAATTCTTCCCGAAGGAAATCACCGGCTGATCCGATCCCTCCGCGGCAGACAGTTCCGTGTCGTCTATGTTCAGTGAATCCAGCCGCAGCTTCACCTTACTCAACCCCTTTGTCACCTCGACCCGGACATTTTTCGCATCACCCTGCAGCGTGTATTCGCCGGCCTTGGCGACCGTCACCGTGATCACGCCGTTCTCTCCGGTTGAACCGGAGATGCCGTCCGCATCGTCGGAAAACGCCGCTGTGGTCACGCCATCTGTTGTAGAAAAAGCAACCGTTCCGCATCCCGTCTCCGATGCCTCCTCCGAGCCGAGCTCGGGATACTCCGTGCTGCTCTCCGAATCGGAAATGTAATCCACCAGAAACGTCTCCTCAAAATCACCATCCGTGATTTCTTCGGCCACTTCCTCCAAAGTCATTTCCCCGGGGAACTCTGCTGCGACTGCCTGTGCCTGAAATCCCGGTGCGGAAAGACCGATCAGCGCCGCCAGAAGAACGGCTGCCCCTCCTCTCAGCTTCCACAAATTCATGTGTTTCTTACGCTGTTTCGTTCTGCTCATGGCTATCCTCCTTTTCTCCATTTTGTCCATTCTGCTGAGCGTCGCCCTTTTTCTTCTTCTGCTTCCCATCCGGACGTTCCGGCGGTGTCTGGCCATCCCCGAAGGAAGGCCGCTCTCCATCCGGAAGCTCCGGCGATGTCTGGCCGTCCCCGAAAGAGGGCCGTTCACCGTCCGGAAGCTCCGGCGGCGTCTGGCCGTCTCCGAAGGAGGGCAGTTCCCCGTCCGGAAGCTCCGGCGGCGTCTGGCCGTCCCCGAAGGAAGGCCGCTCCCCGTTCATTCCTCCCCTTCCACCGGATCCGTCACGACCGCCGAAGCCGTTCTTTCCGCCGAAACCGCCCTGTCCGACACGGGTGCAAATGCTGTCTATTTCCGCCGTCACCTCCTGCGTACCCGCTGTAACCGTATAGGTTCCCTGTTTCAGATCCGGCGAGCTGAATACCACGGAGCGATAATCCTTCACCGGCGTTGCGGTGAGAATGGTGTTTCCGCTCTCATCCGTCAGGGTCACCGTCGTCCCGCCGGAAACCGTCTCATCAAAATTCACCAGAAGGGAGTACTGTGTAGAAGAATCCACAAAGCCTTCCGCCATACCGGCCGATCCCGCCGCAATCAATGTTCCGCCTGTGATCACGCCCTCAATTCCGTAATCCAGCGCTCCGTTGCCATCATTCACCGGTCCGTCCACAAGAATGGATCCGCCTTCCACATAAAGCATCCCGTTGGAATCAATTCCGTCCCCGCCGACATTCACATAGAGACTTCCACCGGCAATCCGGATCAGGCAGCTTTCATCGGCATCCATCATTCCACCCGGACCGAAGCCGCCAAATTTCATGCTGCCGGTCTCAGCGCTGTCGTCTTTCGTGCTGCTGTTCTTCGCGTTGCCGGACTTCGTGCTGCCGGTCTCCGTGCTGTCGGCTTTCGTGCTGCTGTTCTTCGAGGTGGCGGTCTCCGTGCTGCTGTCCGAATCCTTGTTGGCGGCGTTAAGGCCATCATCACTCGACGTGACGGACACGTCGCCGTCTATCAGGTAGATCTCCTGTCCTTCGATCCCCTCCTTGCTTTCCTCTATGGTGACGGTTCCGCCGCCGATCCGCACGGAATCCTTGCCCTGCAGACCCTTGCCGTTCTTTGCGCTGATCGTGATCGTGCCGCCGGTCACCTTCAGATCATCCTTTGTGACGATGCCGTGTTTGTATCCGGCATTCACGGCGAGGCTCCCCGATCCGTTGACGGTGAGATCATCCTTTGAAAAAACCACACCGTCCACTGTGGTGTTCTCATCTGTCTGGCTATATTCGCTACCCGTATCCGACAGCGAGTTCTCCGTTCCCTCCGCCAGGGTGAGGAACGCCTTGTCCGCACTCTTTATGTAGATGCAGGCGCTGTCGTCGTTGGTGATCTCCGCTCCCGCAAGAACCAGCTGCACCTTTTCGTCTCCGGCATCCACCACAATCTGTCCGTCAGAAAGGGATCCGGTCACGACATAGGTACCCTTGCCGGTGATGGTGATCTGATTTCCCTGCGCAACGGCTCCGCTTCCGTCCACATCGGAACCGCTGTCGCTCAACCGGATCGTGACCGCCTTCTCGGCGTCATAACTCCCCTCCAGATCACGGTCCGTAAACAATTCCTCTGTTGCGGTCCCGGCTTCCGTCGCAGTGGAAAGATATTCCGCCGCCGATACCGTCACATCAACCTCCCTGCTGCCTCCGGCAGTCACCTCCTTAGAGGGTGCGGCCTGTTTCTCTGCCGCGGCCGTACCGGCCTGTGCCGGTGCCGTTTCCGCCCCGCAGCCGCTCATCATCAGCATGACTGACATCATAACCGCTGCCTGTTTTCTGTTCCATATCTTCTTCATCATCTTCATCATCTTTGTCACCTCCTCATCTATTGCTATCCTTCTCTGATTCGTTTTCTGTTCTCCAGCCGTTCCCTTTTATCCGATCCGGCCCGGAAGAAGCCGTCTCCTACAGCACATCCGTCTTGTCCACCGGACGGCTGCAGCTGATCTCCAGATTCCCGTTTCGCTGCCGCAGCTCATCCATAAAGGCTTTGATCGACGCTTCCTTGCGGAACCGCACCTGCCAGATCAGCCTGTACATGGCGCCCATGTTGGCCGTCTTTACCTCCTCCAGTTCCGCATGGGTCGTGTACCGCGCGAAAATATCATCAAAGACGCCCTCATAGTCCAGGTTTTCCGGAATCATCACACGTACCACCCGCGCTGCCGTGCTCCCGTCAAACAGGCCGGATTTTTCCAGAAGCAGGGTCGCAAGCATCAGGATCACTGCAAACAGACAGGCGATGCCAAGATAGCCCATTCCGGTTGCAAGTCCCACGGCCATCGCAAGAAAGATGGCTGTGATCTCCTTTCCGCTCCCCGCCGCCGAGCGAAAGCGCACCAGCGAAAAGGCACCTGCCACCGCGACGCCCGCGCCGATATTTCCATTGACCAGCATGATCACCAGCTGCACCACCGCCGGGAGGAGAGCCAGTGTGATCAGGAAGCTTTGCGATCCGCTGCGCATACGTGCATGCAGGAGCGCAATCACAAACCCGAGAACCAGGGAGACCGCCGTGGCCGCAAGAAAGCTTTCCCCCGAAAAAGCTCCGTTTTCCATTATCGATCCGAATAACCATGTCGTCATATCACACACCTCCTTTTCGCTTCCATCTGTTTCTATCTGAAAAACCTTTACTGTTCAACGCCGAGTCACGTGTTTGCTGCGTTCTATGGGCTCTGCTGACTCTATGAAGAATCTCCCTCTAGGCCGCCCGTCCGGGATGAACCGTCCGCGCCCGTCCCATCCGTTCCACCATATCCACATAGCCACGTCCATATTTGGAGTAGGAACAGGGCACGATCCGCAATGTAGAAAAAAGATGGGCAAGCTCAGTCGGTATCGCCCCGGCCACCTTGATTTCCATCAGCTGCTGCCCGGGCTCAAGCAGCTCACGGCCGCTGTCTCCCTCCCGCAGATCCAGCCGCGTGGTCCGATAGCGGATATGCTCGTCAAAGGTGATCCGAAGAGCGGGATCCTGAATCCCGGCAAGAGCGGTACGATCGTAGGAGATCGCCATCCTGGGCCGAAGACTGGGATAGAAATGCCGGAAATAGTTGATTTCCCCCAGAATCTGCGCGTTGCCGGACATCCTGATCACTGCGTTGCCGCGCTCCTCATCACAGCCGTCCAGCCAGGCCTTCGCCGTATCATAGCTCATTCCTGTCCGGCGCTTGTACACAATCCCGTCGTATTTCTTCTTAATCTCCACATAGGCGGGGGTATGATCGCACGGCACACCATAGGTGCGAAGCCGGAGTTTTTCCTTGTAAACGGGTTTTTCCAGGGATCTGCGGATCAGAAGATCATCCGGTGTGTCATAGTACAGATTCAGAATCGATGTCCTGCCGTAGGCATCCACGGCGGCGATCGTTTCCAGACCCGCGCGCAGCGCATAAGCCTGTGCCTCGGTCAGCAGATATTTGATCTCAATCCTTTGAAAGGTTGCCTGATAGCTTTCTGCCATGGTGCGTCACCCCCTTTGTGTTTTTTATGTGCAAAGGATAACGCGCCAACCTTAAACAAAGTTTAAGTGTTCAAACTTTTTTGATTTCTTTTAGATTTTTTATGGGAAACTGAGCAATAAATCGAATGATCCGGTCTCCGTCGCGTTCCGCGTGGATTTTGCCGCCGTGAGACTCCGTGATGGCCCGCGCGATAGAGAGACCGATGCCGAAGCCGCCTGTGCCACGGTTTCTGGAGGCATCCGCGCGGTAAAAACGATCAAAAAGACGGTCCAGATTTCCCTCCGGCAGCCGATCGCAGGTGTTCGCGATCTCCAGACGGATCACGCGGGATTCCTTTTTCAGCTTCAGCTGGATGCTGCCGTTTTCTCCGGCGTATTTGATCGCATTGTCCGCAAGAATGGAAACCAGCTGGGACAGCTCGTCCGCATCCCCCATCAGCCGGATTCCTTCCCCCAGATCTGTCTCAAAGCTCCTGCCCGCCGTCCTGGCAACGACAAAAAACGGTTCCGCCGCCTTTCGCACCACATCGGTCAGATCCAGTTCGCAAAACACCACCTTGATCCGGTCCTCCTCCAGTCTTGAGAGCGTGAGCATATCCCGGATCAGCCGGTTCATCCGCGCGACCTGATCGCGGATGGAGGACGTCCACTCATTCTTTTCCCCGGTCATCTCCATGACGTCCACATCAGCGGAAATCACAGTCAGCGGCGTTTTCAGCTCGTGACTCGCATCGGAGACAAAGCGCTTCTGCTTCTCAAAGGCCTCCACCGTGGCGGCTACCGCCCTGGGAGAAAAAAGCACCGTCAGCAGCAGCATCAGCAGCAGCATGGCGATGGAGATCAGTACCGACACGGCCAGCAAAAGCCTGACATTATGGATGTCCGTGTGCCAGTCAAGGAACACGATCATGCTTGATCCCGCGGTGACGGACGCATTGTTCTTCAGCGATTCGTGATCGATATACGGCTGCATCAGATAGCGGTAATCCCCGTAGGATCCTCTCATCCTCCCGGAGGAAAAAACCGCCTGTGCCATGGTCACCGCCTTCGTGGCGTCAATGGAGGCGATGTGTGTCACATCCGACAGCACTTCCTTTCCCTGCGCATCCAGACACACCCAGAACCACCTTGTCGCAAAGGGCGTCTCCTCCGTCCGGGAGAATCCGAACAGCTCATTATCGCCAAAGCCCCGCTGTCTCGGCTCCTTTTTATTCTCACGTCCCTCCGGAGGCGTCTTCTTTTCTGCGGGCGGTTTCGCCGATCCCTTTCCGTCTGCCTCAGCGGGCGGTTTCACCGGGGACTTTCCGCCGGGCTCTGCAGGCGGCGGTTCCAAGGGTACCGGATCTGCAACCCCTCTCAGTCCGGGAAACTCCCCCCCGTTTTCCGCAAGGATCATGAGCAGATCATCCGCATTTCGCTGCACGCGGGAATAATTGACCAGATTCAGTACACCCACCATAACCAGCAGGATCAGCGCGAGTGCGCCCATGGAAATGAGTACGAATTTTCTTCGAAGCGTTTTGATCATCCGGCAGCTCTCCCGCAGGCTACGCTTCCTTTTTCGTCATGGAATAGCCCACCCCGCGCGTCGCCCGGATCTCGACATCCGCTTCCAGAGCGGCAAGCTTTTTTCTCAGATTGGACAGATAGACCCACACCGTGTTCACATCCGCTTCGCCCTCCGGCCAGACGCGGTCCAGAAACAGATCGGCGGATATCAGCCGGCCCGGTGTAGTCATCAGCAGCTCCAGCATCTGAAACTCCTTGGCTGCCAGATGCGCCGGCGGATGCCCCGGTGTCGAAAGCGAGAATTCCGCACGATCCAGCGACAGGTTGCCGCAGACAAGTGTCGGCGGCGCATAGTTTTCCTTTCTCCGGATCATCGCACGCACGCGCGCCAGTAATTCCCCCATATCAAATGGTTTGGTCAGGTAATCATCCGCGCCGATATCCAATCCCGCAATCCGGTCTTCGATCTGGGATTTGGCCGTAAGAAAAAGCGCAGGGGTGGAAATACCCTCTGCGCGCAGTCTTTTTAAAACCTCGGTCCCTTCCATTCCCGGCATCATGATGTCCAGAATCAGCCCGTCATACTCCTCCGCGCGCGCGTAATCGTAGGCGTCCGTTCCGTCCGCCACTGCATCTACTGTGTATCCGTTGTGCTTCAGAATCGCAGTCAGTGCCCGGGAAAGCTGTTCCTCGTCCTCTGCCAGAAGGATTCTCATACCGTTTCTCCGGGAGACGCAAACTCCCCTTCATCCATCAGAATCTTTCGCGAGATTCCCCTGCAGGCAGCGCGGAGATCCCTCACAAATTCCTCCGGTGTCATTCTTGTTTCCTCAGAGAGCCAGCGCATGATCGCGGTCAGGAAGGCATCTCCGAAAAAGCTCACAAAAAAATCCGCAATTTCGTCGTCCTGATAGAGGTCTCTGACGAGATGAAACACGATCGGACTCACGGTCTCCAGCACGTAATCGTGAAAGGAGTTCTGCCCCTTGATCTGCAGCGCATCGCGATAAAACGCACCCTCCTCATAGAGCCGCTCACAGCTCTCCAACAGCAGCTGCCAGCCGCCCTTCTCTGCGGAGAAGTCCATGGTTTCCAGAAAATCCGTCGTGAAGATCCAGTTGACAAGATCATACTTGTCGTGGAAGTGATAGTAGAAGCTCTTGCGGTTCATACCGCAGCGGTCACAGATATCCGAGACGCTGATTTTTTCAAAGGGCTTCTCGGTCATGAGCTGCTTGAGCGCAGTCGCAAGCGTGTTTTTCGTGAGTCCGGATTCAGCCATGGAAGCTCTCCAGCGCCTCCTCCATCGTGTGCCACCCCAGCACGGCGCACTTGACGCGCGCGGGCATGTGTGCCACATCCTGTAGAGCCGCCGCTTCATCCAGTGCCTCCAGATCCTCCTCGGATCCCTCTCCCCGGATCATGCCCATGAATTTTCCGGCGAGTGCAATGGCTTCCTCCCGGGATTTGCCGATAATCCCGTCGATCATCATATCCACCGATGCCTGCGAAATCGCGCAGCCGGATCCGTCAAACATGGCATCGGCGATCATGCCGTTCTCGATCTTCAGCTGCAGATTGATGTCATCCCCGCAGCTGGGATTGACTCCCCTGAGGACGATCGTCGGATCCGCCATGATGCCCCTGTGTGTAGGATGGAGATTATGCTCGTTGACAATTTCCCGGTACAGCTGCTTAAGCTCCATAACCCATAACCTCCCGAACACCGGTGAGCGCGTCCGCAAACCGGTCCACCTCCTCTTCCGTGTTGTAGAAATACAGGGATGCCCTGGCGGTGGATCCGACTCCCAGAAACTGCATCAACGGCTGCGCACAGTGATGTCCCGCCCGGATGCAGATGTGATCCTCATTCAGGACCGACGCAATATCATGCGGGTGCACACCCTCCATGGTAAAGGTCACGATCCCGGCGTGCTTTGCGGGATCCCCGGATCCGAAAACACGGATATACGGCATCGACGCAAGGCGCCCCATCAGGCGTTTTGTCAGCTTTTCCTCCTGCTCCCTGATGAACGGAAAGCCCACCCGTTCCAGATAGGTAAGTGCCGCATCCAGTCCCGCAGCGCCGGCGGCATTGACCGTCCCCGCCTCAAAACGATGCGGCAGCTCCGCCCAGGTAGCCGATTCTCTGGTCACATATTCGATCATCTCACCCCCGGTCAGAAACGGCGGCAGATTCTCAAGCACCTCCTGCTTTACATACAGTGCACCGATGCCCATCGGCCCCAGCAGCTTGTGTCCTGAAAAAGCGTAGAAATCCGCATTCAGCTCCGAAACATTGACCGGCATGTGCGGTGCGGCCTGGGCGCCGTCAACCATGACCCGCGCGCCCATCGCATGAGCACGCTCAATCATGCGAGCCACAGGATGCGTCACACCCAGCACATTGGACACCTGTCCGATGGCGACAAGCTTCGTCCGTTCTCCGATCTTTTCCTCTATCTCCGCATCAGTCAGGATCCCTTCCCCGTCCGGTTCCAGCCAGACCAGCCTGGCTCCCGTCCGGTCTCTCACCATCTGCCAGGGCAGAATGTTGGAATGATGCTCTGTCACGGACAGCGCGATTTCATCGCCGGGCTTCAGATTCGCCAGACCATAGGTGTAGGCGACGAGATTGACAGACTCCGTTGTGTTGCGCGTAAACACGATCTGCTCCGGCGACGCGGCACCGATAAACCGGGCCACATGTGCTCTCGCCGCCTCATAGCGCGCCGTGGCCTCCGTACTCCATTCGTAGAGTCCCCGAAGCGGATTGGCATTGGCCGTCTCATAAAAGTCCCTGACGGCATCCGTCACCTGCCTGGGCCGCTGCGAAGTGGCTGCGCTGTCAAAATAGATCACCTCGGGGTGATTCTCAAGAATCGGAAAATCCTTTCTTAATTCCTCAACCGTCATATGATTTCCTTCTCTATCCACTGCTCCACTTCCCAGCGAAGCCTGTCGTCCGGGATCTCTGCCGCTACGGATTTTAATCTGGCCTGTACGATGAGACGTCTGGCGTCGTCCTCGGAGTAGCCGCGTGCGCACATGTAGAAAAGCATCTCCTCAGAGAGCCTGCCGATCGTCGCGCCATGGCGTCCTTCCACATCCTCCTCGCCGCAGAGGATGAGCGGAACCGCCTTGTTGACCACATCGGGCGACAGCAGCAGCGTGTCCTCCTGCTCGTCACCAACGGATCCTGTGGCTCCCCGTTTAAAATCGATCGTTCCTCGGAACAGCTTGGAGGCCCGGTCCGTCAGCACCCCGCGAAAAATCATGCGCGATATCGTGTCCCTGCCCTGCTGATCCGCAATGAAATTGAGATCCAGTGACGCACTTCCGCCGCAGTAATAACCGGAGAGATTGTAGAAAAAGGAGTTATCGCCCATAAGCGTCGCACGGGCGCCCAGATGATTCTGTCCTCCTCCGAGGGTCAGCGTCGTCATGTCGACCCCGGCCCCCTCCGCACAGACTGCTCCGATATCCTCGAAATGCGCCACCCTGCCGTCCAGTCTCTGTACCAGAATCAGATGGAGTGTGGCCCCCTGCTCCGCGATCACCCTGACCGAGAGCCCGAAAAAGGTCTTCGCCGCCGCGCAGCCCGTTTCTCCCCCGCGGATATCCAGGATCACGGCTGCCTCACTGTGTGCCTCCATCCGGATGACCAGCGACGAAAGCGCGGATGATCCGCAGGTGATCTCCGCCGGCAGCATCATGGTCGCACCAAAGGCCGACACCGTCAGAAGGGCCGATTCAATTCCGGCCTCCTCAAAGAGAGCATCCGCCGCTTCCCCCATACCGGTGCGGATCTCCCGGATTTCCTGCGGCAATGCGGAAAACGGGGACCGGGTCAGGCTCACGCCCGGGTCATCCGCCGGATTCTGATCCGGGGACGCCCCGCCGCCCCGCTGATCGGGATGACGTTTCAACGGCGGCTTCACGATCTGCAGCGCCGACCAGTCGTCCCTGTATTGCACAAGGCTCTCCGGCACCGCAAGCGCACTGTCATTGACTTTTAAAAACCGGTATGTCTTCACCGGAAGGGCATTGACCCTGATGGTATCTTCCGTCTTCACGCGTACTTACTCTCTCCGATAAAACTTATGAATTCTCCATCTCCAGTTTGATCAGATTGTTCATCTCCACCGCATATTCGAGCGGCAGCTCCTTACTCACAGAATCCGCAAAGCCCGACACGATCATCGCCCGGGCATCCGCTTCCGAAATCCCGCGGCTCATCAGGTAAAAGATCGCCTCATCGCTGATCCGGCCGATTCTTGCCTCATGCCCGACATCCGCATCATCCGTCAGCACCTCCATGGCCGGTATCGTGTCCGCCCGGGAATCGGAATCCAGCATCAGAGAATCACAGGAAACGGAAGCGCGGGCTCTGTGCGCCGTACGGCCAATGATCACACTGGATCTGTAGGTTCCGATGCCTCCGCTCTTGGAGATCGATTTCGAGGAGATCACGCAGGAGGTGTCCTCCCCCTGCATCACAACCTTTGCCCCGGTATCCAGATTCTGACCCTCCCCGGAAAAGGTGATCCCGGTGTATTCCATCCTTGAACGGGCTCCCTTCAGGATGGTGGTCGGGTAGAGGTAGGAAACCGCGCTTCCGAAGGAGCCGGAAACCCACTCCATCACGCCGTCCTCCTCCACAATTGCCCGTTTGGTGTTAAGGTTGTACATGTTTTTTGACCAGTTCTCGATGGTCGAGTAACGCAGTCTTGCCCCTCTGGCCACATAGAGCTCCACACAGCCCGCATGGAGATTGGCCACATTATATTTCGGAGCGGAGCACCCCTCGATGAAATGCAGATCCGCGCCCTCATCCACGATGATCAGGGTGTGCTCAAACTGACCCGCGCCCCGCGCATTGAGGCGGAAATAGGACTGCAGCGGGATGTCCACCCGCACGCCCTTCGGCACGTAGACAAAGGATCCGCCGGACCACACCGCACCGTGAAGAGCGGCAAATTTGTGATCGGTGGGCGGCACCAGGTGCATGAAATGCTCGCGGATCATCTCCGCATACTCCCCCCTGAGCGCGCTTTCCAGATCGGTGTAAACGACACCTGCCGCTGCGACCTCCTCGCGGACGTTGTGATAGACGAGTTCGGAATCGTACTGTGCACCCACGCCGGCAAGACTCTCCCGCTCCGCCTGCGGGATGCCCAGACGCTCGAAGGTGTTTTTGATTTCCTCCGGCACATCCTCCCAGTCGGTCTTCATCTCGGATTTATGCCGCACATAGGTGGCGATGCGGTCCATGTCCAGCCCCTCTATGGAGGGGCCCCAGGGAACCATGTCCGTCTTGTTGTAGAGCTCCAGACAGCGCATGCGAAACGCACGCATCCAGTCGGGATCATGCTTTTCCTCCGACACCTGCTGTACAATGTCCGGTGTCAGTCCCTCTTCAATTCTATAGAAACCGTCGCCGCTTTCGTCGTCCTTAAAGTCATAAAGACTCCGGTCAATATCGGTAACCTGCTGTTTTGTCTCTGCCATCTCTTTATCTCATAACGAAAAGCAACAGTGCCTTGTCATTCCGCAGGCACAAACCGCTCAAAGCCCCGCTCGTTGATCTCCTCAATCAGGGACGCATCACCTGTTTCAACGATCCGTCCCTTCACAATGATATGAACGGTGTCCACATGCAGCGATTCCAGGATCCTCGTCGCGTGGGTGATGACTAACAGCGCGCCGTTTTTGGACTCCTGATACGCCTGCACCCCCTGGGAAACCGTGCGAACGGCATCCACATCCAGACCGGAATCCGTTTCGTCGAGAATGGCGAGCTTCGGCTGCAGCAAAAGCATCTGCAGGATCTCCGCCTTTTTCTTTTCGCCGCCGGAAAAGCCCACATTCAGATCCCGGTCAGCGTAGGCCGGATCCATGGAGAGCAGCTCCATCGCCGCCCGGAGTTTTTTCTGATAGCTGAACAGCTTCACCGGCTGGCCGGTCTGTTCGTGTAAAGCGTTGCGGACAAAACCGGAGAGCGAAACACCGGGAACCTCGATCGGATTCTGAAACGACAGGAATATACCCGCCCGGGCGCGCTTGTCCGTGGACAGGTCATTCAGTTTTTGACCGCCAAAGGTGATGGTCCCATCCGTCAGGGTGTAACGCGGATTGCCCATCAGCGTGTAACCGAGGGTCGATTTGCCGGCTCCGTTGGGACCCATGAGAACATGAGTCTCGCCCTCGCCGATGTTCAGATCGATATCATGCAGGATCGGTTTCCCATCCACAGACACCGACAGGTTTTTTACTTCCAGAAGAGACATGTCCGCTCCTTTTTTCTTATGGCGAAACCAGATTGAAAACGGCAACTGCTTCGATTGCAGGCTTAAAACGCCCTTATACAAACAAGGCACCGTAAAACCGGGTTTACGATGTCCTGAAACGTCTCCGAGAGGATTCGAACCTCCGACCCCTCGCTTAGGAGGCGAGTGCTCTATCCGGCTGAGCTACGAAGACCGATGCGCGATTTCACACACTTGTATACTTTAGCACATTTTTCATTCCGTTGCAACGGCGCCGAAGCATCGGCAGCTTATAATTTCCCGAGAACTTCAATGAGTTTCTGCCTGTCGATCGGCTTTTTGATCTGTCCGTTCATCCCAGCCTCACGGGCAGCCTGCTCCTCATCATCAAAGTCATTCGCCGGCATCCCGAAGATCGGGATTTCCGCCTTGTTCCTGTCGGCCAGCCCACGGATCGCGCGGGTCGCATCATAACCGTTCATCACCGGCATCTGGATATCCATCAAAATCACGTCGTAATAACCGGCTTCGCTTCGCTCCACCAACTCCACCGCCTGCCTGCCGTCCATGGCCTCCTCCACGACCATGCCGTGCAGTTTCAGCGCGGCAACGACGACCTGCCGGTTGACCGCAATGTCGTCCGCCAGCAATACCCGTTTGCCGTCAAACCGCTCCGTCGGCTCATCTGCCCGATAGACAGAAAAAGCGCCCGGCATCCATTCTGCAACCCCTTCGATTGCCTCTGACGGATGCCTGGCGTCCATTGTTTGATCTCCTGTGTTGATTTCCGGCATTATTCCATCAACCTGCTGCCTTCTGCGCTTCCTTTTCCTTGTAATGATGCGCCTCTTCAAGCATCATATCCTTGACCTTCATCAGCCGGATCTGCGTACTTCTCTCGTTCTCGTCCAGCTTCATGGAGATATACTTGATGTCCTTCTGATACTGCGGGATCATGATATGCTCCAGCGCGTTGACGCGCCTTCTGGTCTTTTCGATCTCCGCTGCCATGAGCTGGCATGCCTTTTCCACCTCGGCAAGCTTCACCATATCCGCCTGCACCGCGGCGAGCGAGGAAACCGCCTCGTCCAGGTCGCTGGAAGTGAAAGCGAAACCATAGGAGTAGATATCACTTTCATTGCTGGTGCGTGTCTTCACAGTAAACTGAGGAATGTTGACACTCATGACATTTTTGGGCTGCACCTCGACCTCAATATCCTGCTTGGATGCCATAAACGAAACCTCGACAGTTTCATTGCTCATGGCTGACCTCGCAAGGGCAAAGTTTTTATTTGCAGCCGCAAGACCCTCCTCCACGCGCTGACGCAGACTCATATTTACACGGACCAGTTCGAGGAACTGACGCATCAGTTCATCCCGCTTGTCCTTCAGAAGCTTATGCCCGCGGCTTGCGGTTGCGAGCTTCCCCTTTAATCGGGTCAGCTCCATTCTGGTCGGATTCACTGTCGGCATGGTTCTTCCTTTCTTTGAAGCACTGACGCTTCATCGGCAATCCGTTTGATCGAGCATGTCATTCCGGACGGAAACGCTCACCTGTCATAGTACTTGTCGAGGTATTCGTCCCTGATTCTCTTCAGCTCCGTTCTCGGCAGGATGCGCAGCAGATCCCAGCCCAGATCAAGCGTTTCTTCGATGGAACGATCCGTGCGGTAGCCCTGCGATACATAGCGGGATTCAAATTCATCCGCGAACTTCGCATAGAGCTTGTCGATATCGGTCAGGGCCGCCTCACCGAGGATGACCATGAGTTCCTTGGCATCCTTGCCTCGCGCATAGGCCGCAAACAACTGGTTCATCGTGTTGGCGTGATCCTCACGGGTCTTGCCCTGGCCGATACCCTTGTCCTTCAGTCGGGACAGGGACGGCAGCACATCGATCGGAGGCTGAACGCCCTTGCGGTACAGATCGCGGGACAAAATAATCTGCCCTTCGGTAATGTAGCCCGTCAGGTCAGGGATCGGATGCGTCTTGTCATCCTCCGGCATCGACAGGATCGGAATCATCGTGATGGAACCGTTCTTGCCGCGCTGACGTCCCGCGCGCTCATAAAGCGTCGCCAGGTCGGTATACATGTATCCGGGGTAGCCGCGGCGTCCGGGCACTTCCTTACGCGCTGCGGAAACCTCACGCAGCGCATCCGCATAGTTCGTGATGTCCGTCAGGATGACCAGCACGTGCATCCCTTTTTCAAATGCCAGATATTCCGCCGCCGTCAGCGCCATACGCGGCGTAGCAATACGCTCGACCGCAGGGTCGTTGGCCAGATTCATAAACAGGACGGCACGGTCGATGGCTCCCGTCTCCTGGAAGCTCTCCACGAAGAAATTCGATTCCTCGAAGGTGATACCCATGGCGGCAAAGACAACCGCGAACGGCTCGGAGGTGCCGACCACCTTGGCCTGTCTCGCGATCTGCGCGGCCAGCTGTGCGTGCGGCAGACCGGAAGCAGAAAAGATCGGCAGCTTCTGTCCGCGAACCAGCGTGTTCAGTCCGTCAATGGCAGAAACGCCTGTCTGGATAAACTCGGACGGGTAGTCGCGGGCAGCCGGATTCATCGGCAGGCCGTTGATGTCGCGGCGCTCATCAGGCAAAATGTCGGGGCCTCCGTCAATCGGACGGCCCAGGCCGTCAAAAACGCGGGAGAGCATGTCCTCGGACACGCCCAGCTCCATGCTGCGGCCCAGAAACCGAACCTTGGAGGACTCCAGATTGATACCGGTAGATGCTTCAAAGAGCTGAACCAGCGCGTTGCCGTCGTCAATCTCCAGCACCTTGCAGCGGCGCTTTTCGCCGTTGGATAATTCAATCTCACCGAGCTCGTCGTACGCGATTCCTTCGACGCCGCGAACCAGCATCAGGGGACCGGCGACTTCCTGTATGGTTTTGTATTCTTTGGACATATCAGAATTCCTCCTTTGCCTGGACGATCGCATCCGCCTCCTGATGGAGCTTTCTCTCGATCTCGTCATACCGCGCGTCCACCTGATCCTCCGGGGTGTACTTGAAACGTCCGATCGCCTCACGGATATCCATCCCGACAATCCGGTTGATATCCGCGCCCTTCCCCAGAGCATCCCCGCAGATATCATAGAACGACATGACCAGCTTCATCAGCATGAACTGCTTGTGCGGCGAGGTGTAGGTGTCCTCCTCCATAAACGCGTTCTGCTGTAAGAGATCCTCTCGGATGGAACGCGCCGCCTCCATCTTGAGACGGTCGGGTGCGGAGAGCGCATCCTCGCCAACCAGACGAACCATCTCCTGCAGTGCGGATTCCTCCTGCAGCAGGAGCATCACGCGGCCCTTCAGGGCTGACCAGTCAGCATCCACGTTTTTATCAAACCAGCCATCCAGCTTATCATACAGGGAGTAGGATTCGAGCCAGTTGATGGCAGGGAAATGTCTCTTGTAGGCAAGATCGGAATCCAGGCGCCAGAACACCTTGACAATACGAAGCGTCGCCTGCGTAACCGGCTCGGAAATGTCACCGCCCGCAGGAGAAACCGCACCGATGACGGACAGGGAACCCTCACGCTCCTCTTCGCCAAGCGTGATCACGCGGCCCGCGCGCTCGTAGAACTGTGCCAGACGGGAGCCCAAATACGCGGGATAGCCTTCTTCACCGGGCATTTCCTCCAGTCGGCCGGACATCTCGCGCAGCGCCTCCGCCCAACGGGAGGTGGAATCGGCCATCAGAGCCACGGAATAGCCCATATCACGGAAATACTCCGCAATGGTGATTCCGGTGTAGATGCTCGCCTCTCGTGCCGCCACCGGCATGTCGGAGGTGTTGGCAATCAACACCGTCCGCTCCATCAGGGAGTGCCCGGTCTTGGGATCCTTCAATTCAGGGAATTCATTCAGCACGTCCGTCATCTCATTGCCGCGCTCACCGCAGCCGATGTAGACAACGATATCCGCTTCCGCCCACTTGGCAAGCTGGTGCTGCACGACCGTCTTACCGGAGCCGAACGGTCCCGGGACAGCCGCGACACCACCCTTGGCAATGGGGAACAGGGTGTCAATGACACGCTGGCCGGTAATCAGCGGCGTGTCCGGTGACTGCTTCTGCTTATAGGGGCGCCCGCGGCGAACCGGCCATTTCTGCATCAGGCCGACGCTCGTTTTCCCTCCGTCCTCCGTCTTGATCTCGGCCACCGTATCCGTGACGGTGAAATCGCCCTCTGCGATCTTTTCAATGCTGCCCTTCACACCGACGGGAACCAGGATCTTCTGCACGACGATCGGAGATTCCTGAACTGTTCCGAGAATGTCTCCCTCGACGACGGCATCGCCTGCCTTCTTTGCGGGAACAAAGTGCCACACCTTATCCCTCTTAAGAGAAGGGACTTCAACGCCGCGCTTCAGGAGATTGCCGCCCGTGACCTTCATGATATCGTCAAGCGGGCGCTGAATTCCGTCATAGATACTGCCGATGAGGCCGGGTCCCAGTTCCACGCTCATGGGCTGTCCGGTGGATTCCACCGGCGCTCCGGGCTTCAGTCCCGAGGTCTCCTCGTAGACCTGGATGGACGCCTCATCACCGTGCATCTCGATGATCTCGCCGATCAGCCGCTCATCGCTGACGCGGACGACGTCAAACATGTTTGCTTCGCCCATACCTCTGGCGATGACCAGAGGACCGGCAACCTTTTTGATTGTTCCTGTACTCATGCGCTCGCTCCTTTGCTTTATTGATTGCCGAACAGGATGTCGGATCCCACTGCCTGTTCAACGGATTTTCTGACACCTTCGATACCCGCGCCGGTATTGCCGTACACACCCGGGATCTGTATGATCGCCGGCAGCATCTGTTCCCGATAGCGTCCGATCTCCCCCGGAATACGCTCAGCGAGCGCTTCCGTGATATAAATCACCGCATAATTGCCCTCGGCCAGCTCCCGCAGCTTATGTGCCGCAGCCACATCATCCGTCACCGGACACACATCCATCCCGAGAGCCGCATAGCCGTATATGCTGTCTTTGTCCCCGAGGACTGCCATTCTATACATCGTCTACCCTCCTTACCGATTCCCGGATCGTTTCGCGCTCTGGGCGCGCACAACCGCCGGAATCAGACATACGTCTCTCTGACCCTTTCCCTGATGGACTCGACCGACAGATCGTTCACCTTGCCCGAAAGGATCATCCGCACGCATTTGATCTCATTTTCGCGTGCGAGAATGTAGGCCGCCAACGGCCCGATCGTGAAGGGGTGATGGATCTCCGGCCGGATCTTTTCGATGAGCAGATTGTCACACCAGCGCTCAAAGGCGGAGGGAGATTTCCGGATCTCCGAAATCGCATCCGCGTAGACCGTTCTGCCGAGATACTCATAGACTGCATCGATGGAATCGCTCGCCGCCTGGGCAAGATCCCCGATATCCAGCGAATCGCAGGCCGCCAGCGCACGTGCGAGAAACGCCTTGTCCTTCTTCATGAGACAGGCCCGGATCGCCGTTTTGATATCGGCACTCGCCACGGTCAGCTCCCCGTACATGCGGATGATTTCATTATCCGACTTCCGTCCGGCCTCCCATATGCGGTTCATTGCCGCCCGGTCGACGATGATATCGGCCAGCTGCCCGTCGCCGGTGTGCAGCAGCACATCCAGCGCTTCCGCTGCCACCCCCTGCATCTCCTCCGGCAAAGCGCCGTAATCCCTCTCTCTCACGGCGCGCCGGATCAGCTGTGCGTCTACGGTTGTCTCGTCCCTGCCGATGAACACATTGTCCCTGGTCTCCTGCATCGCCGTCTCTTTGACGGCCGCCTTGAGATTATGATAATCGTTCGCATAGAGGAAGACATCAAAGACCGACATATCCGGGACCAGCTCCCCGATGAATGCCCAGGTTTTCTGTTTTTCCGCCGAGAGCATCGCATCTGCGTCGGTGTCCTCACCGTCGCCCCAGCCGTGGTCGGCGAGAATACGAAGCGCTTCCTTCGCTCCCGGTGCGGCAACAAGGGAATCCATCACCGACGCCGTAAGAAGCTTCTGCTCTTTGCCGCGCACACGCGCGACCGCATAGATATATTCTTCAGCCATCCGCATTCGCTCCCGTCTCAGAACAACAGCTTCTGAATCTCATCCGACAGTTCCTCGGCATTGGTCTCAAAGAGCGCCGATACCGAACAGTTCTGTTCGATTCCGTCATAAAGGAGCAGGAATCCGCCGTCGATGGGGGCTGTCTCCTTGGAGAGCGTCAGCCGTCCGCCGATCTTGAATGCGGTGTTCTCAATTCTGCTCGCGAAATCCTTTGGCAAACGGTTCAGATCCCTGCTGTTAAAACGGATCTGACCGGGCTGCGCGAGGGCGTTCTTCTCCACGAGTCTGAGAATCGCATCGAAATACTGATCCTCAGGCATGGACAGAAGCCTTTCCCGCGCCTTGTCAAGCACCTCCCGAATCAGCTTCTGCTTCTCTGCAAGGAGAAGCTGCCGCTTCTTCAGGGCTGCCGCGGAGGCTGCGCGCGACTTCCGATCGTCCAGGCGCTTCTGCGCCTCACGTGCGAATCGCTCAGCACTCTCACCGGCCTCTTTTTCGGCTTCGGCACGGATCTCATCTGCTTCCTTCTGCGCGGCCGCAATCACTTCCGCCGCACTCGCATCCGCTTCTGCCGCTATATCGCCGAGGATTTTTTCTAATCCTGCCATGATTAACCTCCGCCTGTCAGCCTGTGATCGCACCAACACCGTTCAGCGCAAGGATGGAGATCAGCAGCGCGAAGATCGCGTAGGTTTCCACCATCGCGGGGAACAGCATGGACTTACCGAACTGGTCAGGACGCTTGGAAACCAGCGCGATGGAAGCCACCGCAGCCTTGGCCTGATTGATGGCGGAGATATAGCCGACAATTGCCATCGGAAGGCACGCGCCGAGATAGGCAAGTCCCTTCAGCAGGGAGCAGCCCTGCTCCGGGTTGCCGCTCATGATGCCCAGATTGTTCATGGCGACGAACGCGATCAGCAATCCGTAGATTCCCTGTGTGCCGGGAAGCAGCTGCAGGATCAGAACGCGACCGAACATATCCGGCTGATCCGTCACCACGCCCGCCGCAGCCTGACCGGCCATACCGACGCCTCTTGCACTTCCCGCACCCGCAAGCAGCGCTGCGAGAGCCGCACCAAGAATTGCAAAGAACAGACCCAAGTTACTCATGTTTTTTCCCTCCGTTGTTTTGATTGATAAATGATTGGTGACTCATTCCGATACACGATAGTGCTTCGTGTTCTCCGTGAACGGGGCAAAAGGCCTGCCGCCGCCGTTGTAGAACTTGCCGAAGAACTCGACGTACTCCAGACGATTGGTATGGACGTAGGCGCCCAGCGCATTGATTGCCAGATTCAGCACATGACCGACCACGACGATCAGGGCAAAGAGAATGGGCCCGATCACCGGCGGTGCCGCCACCATGGCTGCCATGGAATTAAACACGCTGGAAATAACGCCGGTCGCAAGACCAAGCGCCAGAAGTCTTGAGTAGGACAGGATGTCGGAAAGATAGGAACTGATGCCGTACAGCGCATACAGACCCTTTCCGATCCGGAGCCCCCAGTTGGAGGAATCCCTGCCGCCAAAGAGGACGATGCCCGCCGCACCGATCAGCGCAAGCACTTCAAAGACCGTGATCAGAGCTGCAGGAAGATTCAGATGCAGGCCGAACATACCGCCGACCATGTCCGTGTTGAGCAGGATGCCGATCGCTCCGACGAGCAGCAGATACCAGAAGCCCACATCATAGAGCGCATCCAGCGGCTTTCCCTGCTTGATGTCTGTGTAGGCCAGTGCGCCCATACCCACGAAGATGTGAATAATGCCGATGATAAAAGCAACCCCCAGCACCGTCATCGGCTCAATCGCCGGCTCGCACCAGAGTGCCAGCGAGAAATCCGCAGGGAGCGACGGGTTGATAAAGGTCCGGATGATCACCGCCGGCAGATCCCCGAAATAGGAGCCGAACATGATCCCCCAGAAAATGGTGCCGATACCGGCATACTGGAACATGGTCAGGGTCTTCTTCATACCGGGCTCCATGGAATCCCGGTATTTTTTCAGAACCACCGCAACACCCACCACCATAATCAGACCGTAGGCGGCGTCCGAAAGCATCATGCCGAACAGGAAGTAATAGAAGATCGATGCCAGGAAGGTCGGATCAATCTCCCCTTTGCCGGGCATGGCATAGGAGGCGATCACGCCCTCCACCGGTGCGGCGTAGGCGTTGTTCTGAAGCGCCACCGGCGCTTCGTCATCCTCTGCCGGATCGGAAAACTCCACCACGCAGTCGAAGCGGGCCGAAAGCAGATTCTCAAGCGCAGCGGCATCCCTTGCCGCGATATATCCGCGAATCAGAAAGACGCGATCCGTCTGCTCCATACCGCCGATCACCTCGTATTTATCGGACCGCATACGGAAGTAATCCGAGATAAAGCACAGCTCCCTGCGTCTGTCCGCATAAGCCGCTATTTTTTCCTTAAGCTCCGTGTCCTGTGTCTGCAGGCGCTCAAGCTTGACGGAGAGATCCTCCTTCTGTTTTGCGGGCACGTCGCCGCTCACAGCCGGACGGGCAAAGCCCATGTGTCTGAGAGATTCCTCCACCGCTTCCGCATCTTTGTTCAGACAGGTTACGGCAATGCAGGTCTGCTCGGGCGCGGCGGAGATGATATCCACCTGTGCCGCTTCCGTCGCAATCCCCGCCCGGATGGTCTCCTCCGAAGCCTCCCCGGAAAGGGTGCCAAGAAATGTTCTGGTGTTCTTTGTCCCGGAAAAATCCAGCGGATACGGAAAATCCATCCAGGGCACAAGCGCTTCCAGCTGGCTCTCCGTCTTGGGAATCTCCGCGGCGATTTCCGTCCTCCGCTTGGCAAGCGCATGAATATCATAGACCATGTCCATGATCTTATCTCGCCTTTTTGTATGGGTTTCATAATCCGTGAGGGACATTTTCTCCCGACCGGAGAAAAGACCGCCGCCCGCGTCGGTGGGCGGAACCACTGCATCAAGCACCTGCAGGGACTGATTGGCCAGGGTGATGTTTTTTTCGAAAGTCGCACGGATCCCCGTTGTGTCAATCTGTTCGAAAACCGGATCCGGTGCCTCTTCTTCACTCTTTTTTCTGATCTCGATCTCCATCACACCCTGCCGCTGCAGGAGTTCGAGCATCTGCTTGCGATTCTTGCGAAGCCCCGCTATGAGGACCCGCTTCATGGGAAGTACAGCCATGGTTTGCTCCTTGTGTGTGCGTCTGCTACGCCGTCAGTTTCTTCAGAACCGCATCGATGGCAGCCGCCTCTTTGCCGGCTGCTCTCTCCCTCAGGGCCTGAATCTCGGATGCGGCTTCCTGCTCCGCTTTCTCGATCAGAGCTGTCCCTTCCTTTTCGGCGGAGGCTTTTTGCACCTCATCCTCCTCCTTCAGCTTTGACAGCTTGCCGGATACCACCGTTCTGGCTGCGGCACGCGCATCTTCAACAATCTGCGCGGCTTTGGCTTTGGCTTCCTTTTCCTTGCTGACAGAGGCCAGTTCCGCCTCCCGGATCGCCTCGATTGTGTCCTTCGCCAAGGGATTCCCTCCTTTCCCGCTGCACCAAAAACAACGCTAATAGTTTACTATAACAGCCAAAGAAAAGCAAGTTACAGAATGTTTCCTTGCAAACCGGATGGGAACGTGTTAATAATAGATGCGTATATTTTTGAGAACAACTGTTGTTGTGAGTTGTTAGAGGAGGTTGATTATGAAAAAGCTGGTTTCTGCCATGTTGATCATGGCCATGTCCCTGACGGTTGCCGCCTGCGGCGCATCCGGTAACGACACGGGAACCGCCACCGCCGGCGTGCTTGTGATGGCGACAAATGCGGAATTCCCGCCCTACGAATTCCACGATGGAGACAAAATCGTCGGCATTGATGCGGAGATTGCAGAGGCGATCGCGCAGAAGATGGGCTGCAAGCTGCAGATCGAAGACATTGCCTTCGATTCCATCATTCCCGAGGTGACCTCCGGCAAAGCGGATATCGGTCTGGCCGGCATGACCGTCACCGAGGACAGAAAAGCAAGCGTGGACTTTTCGGATTCCTACGCATCCTCCAGCCAGGTGATCATCGTGCCCGAAGACTCCGGGATCACCTCCATGGGAGATCTGGGTGCTGACTCGGTTGTCGGCGTACAGACCGGAACAACCGGCGACATCTACTGCTCGGACGACAGCAGCATCGGCTCCGTCGAGCGCTACAACAAGGGAATGGAAGCCGTTCAGGCGCTGACGCAGGGCAAGGTCGACGCTGTGGTCATTGACTCCGAGCCCGCCAAGGTCTTCGTGTCCGAGAACCCCGGGCTCATCATCCTCGACGAGAGCTACACGGATGAGAATTACGCCGCCGCTGTCCGCAAGGGCAACACGGCTCTCCTCAACAACGTGAACAAGGCGCTGGAGGAGCTCAAGGCCGACGGCACCCTGGACGCCATTGTTGCCCGCTACATCACGGCAGACTGACCCGGCCATGTGGCAGCAGTTTCAGGCAGATTTCTATCTCAATTTTGTCAAGGACGCCCGTTGGCAGTATCTGACGAACGGTCTGAAAACGACGCTCATCGTGACACTGTTTTCGGCGCTCATGGGTGTCCTGCTGGGATTCCTTGTCGCCGTCGTGCGCAGCACCTACGACAACACCGGCCGCCTGAAGGTGCTCAATACGATATGCAATCTGTATCTCACCGTGATCCGCGGCACCCCTGTTGTCGTCCAGCTGATGATCATCTACTTCGTCATCTTCGCAAGCCTTCGGATCGACAAGACCCTTACCGCCATCATCGCGTTCGGCATCAATTCGGGCGCCTACCAGGCCGAAATTTTCCGCGCCGGCATCCAGTCGGTGCCGCGCGGACAGTTTGAGGCCGGCCGGAGTCTCGGCTTCACCTACGGACAGACCATGTTCCATATCATCATGCCGCAGGCCTTCCGTGTCTGCGTGCCGACCCTTTGCAACGAGTATATCACGCTCCTGAAGGAGACCTCCGTCGCCGGATACATCGCGCTGGAGGATCTCACCAAGGGCGGCGACATCATCCGCAGCCGCACCTATTCGGCATTTATGCCGTTGATCGCCGTCGCGCTCATCTATCTGATTCTGGTGCTGATTCTGACGAAGCTTGTCTCGATTCTGGAAAGGAGGCTTTCCCGTGGCGTCCGATAATGCGCTGATCCGCATCGAGCATCTGGAAAAGTCCTTCGACGGCCATGTCGTCCTGCGGGATATCTCGACGACCATCCACACCGGAGATGTGGTCTGCGTCATCGGTCCGTCAGGTTCCGGCAAATCCACCTTTCTCAGATGTCTGAACCGGTTGGAGAAGCCGACCGGCGGCCATATCTATATGGACGGCATAGACATCTGCGACGCAAAGACGGACATTGACAGACACCGTCAGAAAATGGGCATGGTTTTCCAGCAGTTCAACCTGTTTCCGCAGATGACCATCATGCGAAATCTCACGCTGGCTCCGATGAAACTGAAAAAGATCGCGCAGGCGGAGGCAGAGGCCTACGCCGACGAACTCCTTAAGCGGGTCGGGCTCTCAGACAGACGGGACGCCTATCCCGGCGAGCTCTCCGGCGGTCAGCAGCAGCGGATTGCCATTGTCCGCGCGCTGTGCATGAAGCCGGAGGTCATGCTTTTTGACGAACCGACCAGCGCCCTCGATCCCGAGATGGTCGGCGAGGTGCTCAATGTCATGAAGGATCTGGCCGCTGAAAAGATGACGATGGTTGTGGTGACGCATGAGATGGGCTTTGCCCGCGAAGTGGCAAGCCGCGTCATGTTTCTGGACGGCGGCGATTTCGTTGAAGAAAACGCCCCGGAGGAGTTCTTCTCCCACCCGGAAAGTGACCGGCTGAAGAGCTTCCTCGGAAAGGTTCTGTAAATCTGTTTTCCTATTTTCCCGCGCCGCGATAAAGAAGCTCCATTTTCAGATCATACAGCTTTTTTGAAAGATCGACGAACATGGGATGCGGGCGGTAGAGTCTTCTGGTTCCCTCCCAGAGCGAATTCAGCTCCTGTATGCAGGCTTTCCTGATCTCCATCACGGACGGCGTCTGATAGACACACTCGCCGTCCACGAAGATCGGCTGCATCAATTCCCGGATCGTGTAATGGCCCGCCGGCAGCGTCATCTTTTTCCACGGCTCCGTCGGATCAAACAGCTTCAGATCCTCCTTGCCGGAACACGGCTCATCCGTCAGACAGATCAGATCCGCCCTGATCATATGATCCTCGTCGTAGATCCGGATGATCTTTTTGTCGCCCGGATTGGTCACCTTATCCGTATTCTCTGAAATCTTGATGACGGGCCTCATCTGTCCGTCATCGCCCATGATGGCTGCCAGCTTATAGACACCGCCGAGAGACGGGTTGTCCTTGGCCGTGATCATATGAGTGCCCACACCCCAGGAATTGATCGCGGCTCCCTGCGACTTCAGGGATGTGATCAGCGTTTCGTCCAGATCATTGGAGGCGGTGATGATGGCATCATGGAAGCCCGCCTCATTGAACATTTTCCTTGCCTCCTTGGACAGATACGCCAGATCCCCGCTGTCCAGACGGATACCGTATTTGACAAGCGGCGTGCCGGCATCACGCATCTCCCGGAAAACACGGATGGCATTCGGCACACCGGATTTTAGAGTGTCATAGGTGTCCACCAGCAGAATACAGCATTCCGGATAGAGCTCCGCGAAGGAACGAAATGCGCTGTATTCATCAGGAAAACTCATGATCCAGCTGTGCGCATGGGTCCCCCAGACCGGAACACCAAAGAGCTTTCCTGTCATCAGATTGCTCGTCGCCGCGCAGCCGCCTATCATCGCCGCCCTCGCGCCGTACACCCCCGCATCGGGGCCCTGCGCACGGCGAAGGCCAAATTCCACCACGTCGTCACCGCCGGCCGCAAAACAGACGCGCGATGCCTTGGTGGCAATCAGAGACTGATGATTGATCATATTTAACAGCGCCGGTTCCAGAATCTGCGCCTCCAGAATCGACGCGGTCACCTTGACGATCGGCTCCTGCGGAAAAATCAGGAACCCCTCCGGAACGGCATGGATGGATCCGGTAAAACGGAAATCCCTTAGAAAGGTGAGGAAATCTGCCGAAAAATGCCCGGTTTCCCGCAGATAGTCAATGTCCTCCGCATCAAAATGAAGATTCCGGATATAGTCGATCACCTGCTCTAAACCAGCCATGATCGCATAGCCTCCGCCGAAAGGATTCGTGCGGTAGAACATGTCAAAAACAGCAAGCCGGTTCTGGTTCTGATTCCTGTAGTAGCCCTGCATCATCGTGAGCTCATACAGATCCGTCATCAAGGTCAGATTTCGCTTTCCCATCTCCCGTTTCCTCTTCACTTCCGCTTTTATGCCCCGTTATACGAGGTGGGCTGTCCTGTGCGCTTCACCCGTCAGCGTCCTTCCACCTGCAAAAGACGCGCACCGGTTCCGGTTCCCTTCATCAATACACCGTCCCCGCCGCAATGCGGGCAGATAAAAGGATTCCGTCCCTCCCCGGAGGCAGCGCGCACGTCATGTTCAAACTCAAGCCGGCACTGCACGCATTGCAGCATGGCCGGCCTTTTAAGAATCTCCAGCTCGGCGTTCTCCGCCACAGTGCCCTCGCTGGCCGTCTCAAAATACAGCCTCACGCAGTCCGGTTCGATGCCGGAGAGCTCGCCCACCTCCACGCAGATGCGGGTGAGCTGTGTCAATCCTTCCTCACGTGCCGTCCGTTCACTCTCCTCCAGAAGACCCATGACAAACGGCAGTTCATGCATGATTCGTCTGCTCCGAGCGGTTCCTCGTCCGAAGCTCACGAAAAAACTGCTTCAGGATCGCGCTGCACTCCGGCTCCAGCACACCCCGCGTGATCTCAGCCTGATGCATGAAATCCGGGTTTTGAAGAATATTGATGATCGAACCTCCGCTTCCCGCCTTGTCACTGTCCGCGCCGATCACAACCCGGGGAATGCGGGCCTGGATAATCGCACCCGCACACATCTGACAGGGTTCCAGCGTGATATAGATCGTACAGTCTTCCAGACGCCAGTCCCCGATGACCCGGCAGGCTCTTCGAATCGCGGTGATTTCCGCATGCGCCAGCGGTGATCGATCCGTATTCCTGCGGTTGTACCCGCGTCCCAGAATCTCCCCGTCCTTCACGATCACACAGCCGATCGGCACCTCTCCGTGCCGCATGGCCAGCCTTGCCTGCGCGAGTGCCTTGCGCATCATCTTTTCGTCATCATTCATGGTTGTCACCGTTTGAGGTCTTATTGCTTTTGACCCCGCCACCGGAATGTGTTATACTGCGGTCATGAAGATTTCAACGAAAGGCCGCTATGCGCTGCGCGTCATGATCGATCTCGCCCAACACGATAACGGTGAATTCATCACACTGAAAGACATATCGGACCGCCAGGGAATCACGATCAAATATCTGGAGCAGATCGTCGCGTCCCTGAGCAAGGCCGGCTTTCTTCGCAGTATGCGCGGTGCCAGCGGCGGTCATCGCCTTTCCAGAAAACCCGCCGATTACCGGGTGGGTGACATTCTCCGCGTCATGGAGGGCGATCTGTGCCCGGTTGAGTGTACCGCAGACGCCGGGCTGTGTCCACGTGTTGACACCTGCACTACCATGCAGTTCTGGAGCGGTCTCGACAAGGCAATCAACCACTACGTCGACAGCTTCACACTGGAGGATCTGATGACCACAGGCGCGTCGGATTATTGCATCTGACCCGTCCCGCGGCTTGACTTTTTTCCTCACATTCGCTACGATGGTTGCGGTCGTCGGTCCCGCGCAAGGAGGGCCCGCGAACCGTGTCAGGTCGGGAACGAAGCAGCACTAAGCGGATTTCCACCTGTGTTGCGGGGTGCCGGCGATCAATATCTAGAATGCTTTTCCGTCCAGGTATTTCAAATAGCTGTCTACCATCAGTGAGATCTTGAGCGTCAGCGCATCATCAAAATCCCGGATGTCCAGTCCGATGTCCTTTTGCAGCTTGTCTATGCGGTACACCAGTGTGTTGCGGTGCACAAACAGCTTGCGCGCCGTCTCCGACACATTCAGATCATTCTCAAAAAACTGGTCGATGGTGATGCGGGTTTCCTCATCGAGCGTCAACGGAAGCTTGTCGCCAAAAACCTCCGTGATAAACATCCGGCACAGATTCGCCGGCAGCTGGTAGATGAGGCGTCCGATTCCCAGCTTACTGTAGGCATTGATGGCGTTCTCCGCGTAGAAAATTCTGCCGACCTCAATTGCCAGCATGGCTTCCTTGTAGGATTTGCTCAGATCCTTCAGATCATTGACCGGTGTGCCGTATGCCACACGCGCGTTAATCATGGCCTCCGTATTGAGCATCCCCACGATACCGGCAGCAATCGAATCCATCTCCTCTTCACCCATGTCATCCGCGAGCGCCTTGATCACGATGAGACTGCTCTCATCCACCGCCGTGACATAATCACCGCTGCCAGGGGTAAACATGCCGTTCAGGTAGTCCGCCGCCGAGGTTTCCTCCACGGAACCGACATCCACGAGATAAATCACCCGCCGTACGGTATCCTCAATCCGCAGCTTCCTTGCCCGGTTATAAATATCGACAAGAAGAAGATTGTCCAGCAGAAGATTCTGAAAGAAATTATTCTTGTCGATGCGATCCTGATAGGCAATCAGCAATTCATGAAGGGAAGCCGCCGCGATCCGCTCCACCATCTCCGCGTTTTCGCCTGCTGTCGTCAGCGTGTAGCGGACCTGCTCGTCATCCCACACGGGAATCCGTTCTCTTTCAGCGAAAGCCTCCGGTTCGTCCGCACCGGTCATGACCACGATCTCTTCGCGCAGATCGTACACGGCGATCGCGGTTCCCGTGATCGCCGAGAGCTCCTCCATGGCGCGTTTGATGGTCTGCTTTGTGATCATTTCAGTCCCCTTCGGAAAGAACCTGAATATCCATGAAATCAAATTCTACATCTTCGATAAAGGCATCCCGGGTAAACCGGCACCGGTCATGTGTGCGAAATTCCTCCACGGTGGATTTAAGCCAGATCGGACGCGGAAGATCAAATTCCTCACAGGCTTTGTCTATGGCGCGCCGGATCTTTTTCGTGCGGCTATCAAGGCCATCATCCTCGACGACCAGATCCCGCAGCAGATGATTATCCCTGAACAGCCTGACCCAGAGACGAAACACCGGACCGTCCTCAGTCCGTGTATCCGTTCGGATTGTTCTTCTGCCAGCGCCAGGAGTCCTCGCACATCTCACGGATCCCGTTTTCAGCAACCCAGCCCAGCTCACGCTTCGCCTTTTCCGGCGACGCGTAATTGCACGCGATATCACCGGCTCTGCGCGGCTTGATGACATACGGAATCTTAACGCCGCTGGCCTCCTCAAAGTTTTTGACTATCTCCAGAACGCTGTAGCCGGTCCCCGTGCCGAGGTTGTAGATGGAGAGCCCGCTGCCCGGTGCCAGCTTCTTAAGCGCACAGACATGTCCCTTTGCCAGATCCACCACATGGATATAATCGCGGACACCGGTGCCGTCCTTCGTGTCATAGTCATTTCCGAAGACATTCAGTTCCTTCAGTTTGCCCACCGCAACCTGCGTGATGTACGGCATGAGGTTGTTGGGAATGCCGTTGGGATTCTCCCCGATGGTTCCGGATTTATGGGCTCCGATCGGGTTGAAATAACGAAGCAGAACCACATTCCACTCCGGATCCGCCGATTGTATGTCGGAAAGGATCTGCTCCAGCATGGATTTCGTCCAGCCGTACGGATTGGTGCATGGTTTTTTCGGAGACTCCTCCGTGACGGGGACCGCATCTGGATCGCCGTATACGGTCGATGAGGAAGAAAAAATGATGTTCTTCAGGCCGTGTCTGCGCATCTCATCCACCAGCGTCAACGTGCCGGTGATGTTGTTGTCATAATACTCCCAGGGCTTGGCCACGGATTCACCGACGGCCTTCAGCCCGGCGAAATGAATCACGCTGTCAATCGACTCCTTTTCGAAAATCTCCGCCAGCGCTTTCCTGTCACGGATGTCCGCCCGGTAGAATTTTGCCTGCCTGCCGGTGATCGCTGCGATCCGTTCCAGAACACGCTCATCGGCATTGTAGAGGTTGTCCATGATCACAACCTCATGCCCTGCCTGCTGCAGCTCAACTACCGTATGACTGCCGATATATCCTGCTCCTCCGGTTACCAGAATTGCCATCCTCCACCGCCTTTCCGCAATCGCTTTTTCTACAGTTCAATCCCGTTCTGTTTACAAAGCTCCCGGGCACTTTCCACCGAGTCGATGCCGGTGGGATTTTTGATGGGCGCAAATTCCCGCTCCCGCACAACCTCATAGGGGAGGCAGTCGCTGAACTGATGAATCATATCCAGCACCAGCTGTTCAAATTTGCAGCCATTCGGTTCCGCGGGCTTGACAGGCTGCCCGTCGTCGTCGATGTGAGGGATCTTCTTCTCCACAACATGCAGCGGAAGCGATTCCTTTGCGATCCGTTCAAGGGCATCCACACGGAAGAGATAATTCAGAATGACGCCGAAATTATAGGCCGGTTCGCCCTTCTCGTCCTTCGCGTCCATCATCTCCTGAGAAAGCTCGTAATATTCCACAATGGAGGGTCTGCCGTCCTCGAGGCAGACCACACCGACCCGTTCGTCTGGTGCATTTTTCCGCACGACCTTTTCTCCCGCCTCAACGCCTGCCGCTATCGTAGCGCCGACAAAGACCGGATCCGCAATCCGCTGGAGGACGTTGTCCACCGCGAAGATGTTCATCCACTCAATTCCCTCCTCATGTACAAGGGGGAGAAGACCCGCCTTCATCAGAGAGGAAAACCAGCCGGCATTGCCATTCGGGGATGTAGAAATCTCCCACTTGCTGTCCATGTAAACCTTGCCGTCATAATCGGAAGCCGGAGCCATGTCCTGCATAAAAAAGGTGACACGATCAGCCTGGTATCCGAAATAGTCGTGTTCACTGAGGAAGGCACGGGTCGCATCGTTGTTCTTTTCGCTCGTCATGATGAAAAGACGAGGCCAGGCTCCCGTCTCCCTGACGACATTCATCAGGTTTTCAATCAGTCTCTGAAAAATGTAGACCGGATGGGTGAGCCCGATGTCATACATGCCTTTGGGGTTGTCCGATCCCAGACGGGTGCCCATGCCGCCGGCGAGGAGAACCGCCGCCACCTTGCCTGCACGGATCGCTTCCCTGCCAATCCCGGCAAATTCTTCCCTGCGCGCTTCAATCTCCGGAAGCTCCATGGTCTTCATCGGTGAAAAAACACCGCGGGGATAGGTGTGGCCGCGCTTCGCGCAGTTTTCAAGGACACTGAAATCCGTGCGGTCAATCTGGGACAGCAGGGCATCCTTCTGCCCGTCGTTCAGTTCGTCCCAGTAGCGCAGCACATGGGTCTGTCCAAACTGTTCAAGCTTTTTCTGTGCTTCTGTCAGCGTCATAGGAATCTCCTGTATGCTTATGAATGTCGTGTGGATACAAACGCATTTATTATAGCATAAACGGGAGGATAAACAAAGGGGAAAAAGGCGAGGTGCATCCCAAGGACAATAAAAGCGGCCGACTGCGAGCCAGCTCGAACGCTTATTCTTTACGAGCCACGCGTCATCCATAAATCCGCAAAGCGGATTTATGGATGCGCGGCTGTCGCCGCATGTCAAGCCCAACAAAAAAACCGGGGGGCAAGCAATCTTGCCCCCGGCTTTTTTGTTGTCCTTGTCGCGTGGCTCGTAACAAACGCGGCGGTTCGGGCTTGTCCGATTCGCTGCGGCGCAGGCGCCTTGCTCATCGGAGCCCTATCGCATGGGCAACACCATCAACTCGCTTTCGCTCGTTGGGTGTTGCTCCATTAGTTCGTGATCACTTTCTCGGTCTCTTTGTCAAAGACATGGATCTTTTCTACATCGAATGCGAACTTTACCTTGTCGCCGGGGCGGGCCGTCGTGCGAGGATTGACCCGAGCGGTGACCGGGAAGCCTGCGAGATCGAAATACAGATAGACTTCTGCACCCAGAAGCTCGTAGACGTTGATGGTTGCTTCGAAGGTTGCCTGCGCCATGGAAACGCGCGCTTCATCATCGTAGACGTTTTCGGGACGGATACCGAAGGTGACGGTCTTTCCTGCGTAATTGCCGTCGATGAGCTTCTTGGACTTGGCCGGAGGAAGCTCTATGGCCTGACCCGCAAACTTGAGGGCAGCCTTGTCGCCGCTGACAGCAACCTCTGCATCGAGGAAGTTCATCTGCGGGGATCCCATGAATCCGGCGACAAACAGGTTCTGCGGCTTGTCATACAGATTCTGAGGCGTGTCGACCTGCTGGATCACGCCGTCCTTCATAACGACGATACGGGTTCCAAGCGTCATAGCCTCGGTCTGGTCATGCGTAACGTAGATGATCGTGGTGCCCAGTCTCTGGTGAAGCTTGGCAATCTCGGTACGCATCTGCACACGGAGCTTGGCATCCAGGTTGGACAGCGGCTCGTCCATCAGGAAGACCTTGGGATTACGGACAATTGCACGTCCCATGGCAACACGCTGTCTCTGACCGCCGGACAGAGCCTTCGGCTTTCTGTCGAGAAGCTGTGTCAGATCAAGAATCTTGGCCGCATCCTTAACCATCTTATCGATGTCCTGCTTCGGCACCTTGCGGAGCTTCAAGCCGAATGCCATATTGTCATACACGGACATATGAGGATACAGAGCGTAGTTCTGGAAAACCATCGCGATATCGCGATCCTTGGGTTCCACGTCGTTCACAACCCGGTCGCCGATCTTTAAGGTACCGCCGGAGATGTCCTCCAGACCTGCGATCATACGCAGTGTCGTCGACTTACCGCATCCGGAAGGACCGACAAAGATGATGAATTCCTTGTCCTGGATCTCCAGATTGAAGTTCTTCACCGCTTCAAATCCGTTGGGGTAAACCTTGGTAATGTTTTCAAGTGATAAGCTTGCCATGTTTTCCTCCTAATACAGGTGAAACAATGTCAATAGTTGCCAAATACAGAAAATATTTTATCGCGAAACCGTCACTTTGCCTATGGTGTTATTGCACAAAGAATTTCGGATTTTATTGTGCATTATGACGAAAACAGAATGTCGTTGGGGTTGTTGTGAATCTACTGTATCAATCTATTTCCTGAAAAATGCGAGCTGTCTCTTTCCGTTCCGCTTGGACTCATACAGCGCCTTATCCGCCGATTTGTAGAGCGACTCAAAATCCTTGCCGTCCATCGGGTAGACCGCAGCGCCGGAGCTGGCCGTGATTTCCTTCTTCACGCCCTCGCCCGCGTAGAAGGACTGGATAAATTCCCTGATCTTTCTGGCCTCGTGCTCAATGGTGTCCTCATTTGGAAGATTCTTGACAAAGACCATGAACTCGTCGCCGCCGATCCGTCCGGCGACATCTGACGCGCGGAACATGGAGCCCAGCCGGAAACCGAACTCATGCAGCACATCATCCCCGAAGGAGTGACCCATCGTATCATTGACACTCTTGAAATCATCAATATCCAGGATAAAGAGCACTGACTGCGTGGATGGATTCTCGTCTATATAGGCCTGAATATCCCGCTCGGTCGCCGCCTTGTTGCGAAGCCCCGTCAGCTGATCGTGATCAGCCTTCTGCCCGAGTGCCTCGCTCTCCTTGAGCCGCCTCATCTTGGAGATCACGTTCAGAATCACGGTCAGCGCAAGGAATGCGACTAACGCGATAAGAAGCGAAACCACCAGATTCTTCGTCGAAGTAAAGTAGGTGTCAGCCAGACTGCCGATGTAATTGCCGCTGACGCTGATACAGGCCGCCCAGGGAACATCCGCATGCAGGGGAACCTCTATGACCGTATATCCGTTTTCGGCCAGATAGATGCCGTAAGCGTCTCCCCTCTTGATGTGATTTCTTGCGGAAGTCTGCGCATCTCCGCCGATCAGCGCCCAATAATTATCTCCCCGGATAAAATAATCGGAGATTTCGCTGCGCATAAGGATCCTGCCATCCATCCCCACAATGGTCATGATGGACTTCCCCTTGCCGGTTACCGACAGGGTACTGATCCAGGTGTCATCAAAATACAGACACACCTTCCTGCTGCCGTCCGGACCGGCCACTCCGCCGAGGGTCACCACGGCATCCGCCCCGGTCAGACCGTCATCCTTCACGTGGATGGTCTGCATGTCCCCGGGTTCAATCCCGGAAACCTCCGTGTACCAGGGCTCTCCGGCCAGTGAGACCTGCGCCCCGGCAGAGGAGATCCCGTTTCCCTCCTCATCCAGAAGCAGCGCCATATACCCGATCCCGGCTTCCACCGCGTGCTCCAGAATCTTAACCGCCTCTTCTCCGTCCGGATCGTCCACGTCGGCCAGCGCCTTCTGCATCAGACGAACCATGGTTCGGTCCTCCACAAGCTTGAGCTCCACCGTGCGCTTCATCATCAGCGCATCGGAAACGATCTCCGCCTGCGCCCGGCTCTGGGAATCAATTGCGGTATGATCCAGGAAAACCGCCAGGATGATCACCACCGCAAGGATGAACAGAAAGATGGGCGCAAACCACTGGGAATACTGTTTTAAATAATCTCTAAGCCTCTTTATCATTCGCTGTTTCTCCGATGCTTTCTGAAGCGACATCTCCTGCGGGACTTTCATCTACTTCCGCTATCGTAAACGCCTCGTCGGGCGTCACCTCTTCCTCCCCGGGCTCAAACCGCTTGAACACCTTATTATACAGGAGCGCGCACACAAAGGCCGGCCCGGAAATCCCAAACATGATCAGCAAAGGCATCAGGCGGAATCCGAAAAAATAATAGATCACCAACGGCACAAGCGAAATCGCCGACATGCCGATCGTCCTCGGAAAGGCCAGTACGGACATGAGAAACGCATTTTTGAGCGTCCCCGGCACCGTATTGACAAAGCGCGCCTCCACCGGAAAGATCCAGAGCGATACCATAAACAGATAGATCGCCACAATCAGAATCGAAATCCGCAATACCACCGGAAATCCGGCCATCGTCTCGGTGGCGAGCAGAAACAGATCCGCTCCGAGCAATCCTGCAGCAAGGAACACAACTGCGGCAAGAATCAGCGCCTGGACGAAATTCTCCTTAAAGGATTTAAAAAAACTCTTTGTGATGTAGCTTTCCTCATTGCGCACCATCTTGAGCAGCACATAATGCATCCCCGTCACGGCAGGCCCCGTAAGCAGAAGTGCAAGATACACCATCAGAATCACGAGAAAAGATGGCAGGCTGACAGAGATGCCGAAAGTCAACAATGCTCCCGCCGGAATAAAAAACAGAAGCGTCAGCAGATTCAGCCATATGATATCGGCCATCTTCGTCAGTCCCTGCATCAGCGGACTGTCGAGATCAAAAAGCTTTCCCATAAATCCCCTTACTCCAGATTCAAAATCATCGGCGTATACCGCACACCCTCCTGGATCCGTTCCACTCCCGTCTCGGAAAAACCCAGTTTTCTGTAAAAATCCAACGCATAGGGAGAAGCATGAACCGTCAGGCAGGTGCCCCTCTGTTCTCCCGCTACCGTTTCCGCAGCCATTTCCACAAGAGCGCTGCCCATACCGTTCCGATGGCAGGTGCCGTCAACAAACAGCAGGGATATGTGGGCCCGTTCCCTGAGCGTCAGCATGCCGACAATCCTGCCGTACAGCGTCGATACAAACAGGCGGTAGCTTCCTGTGCAAAACATCTGATAGAGCGTTTCATCATGCAGAAACTGTCTGAAATTCTCTATTCCCTCCGGCGTATAATCTGCGGCGTCATATTCGCTGAAGGTACGCCAGGCCAGCTCCATTGCCGGCTTCCAGTCGGCACGCAGCGCCTGTCGAACCAGGTAATGCATGACCGTTACTTCCCGGCAACGCGCATCACAAAGGCATATTCATCCTCATACACCTGTTCCCGGCCCAGCTCATTGTGAATCTCATGGCGCATTCCGTCGTAAAGCTTTAATGTCACATCCTCGATATGGCAGGTGTTTCTGTATTCCTCATACAGCTTCCGCACGCCCTCTCCGTAGCCGCCGGTCGGATCCTCTGTGCCGCAGGCCAGAAGGATCGGCAGCCGTTTGGGAATGTTGTACATATCATCCTCGTCCTGCGTGCGCCGGATCAGCTCGGCAAGCGTAAGAAAGCCGTTGATGGTAAAGATAAACCCGTAGGCCGGATCATTCTCGTATTTTTTGATATTTTCCTCATTATGAGAAAGCCAGGCGGATGCGGGACAGGGCTTCGGAATCCGGTCATTGTAATGGCCGAAGGCGATCCCGTTCACCAGCTTTGACTGATACTGGTCGCCGCACACACCGCCGATAATTTTCGCAAGTACCGAGGCCGCCCGCACCGTGCTCATGTTCTGCATGCCCGTGGCCTGCAGGATCGCACCGGAGACTCCCGTGCCGTACCGGCTGATATACTCTCTCGCAATCATCGCGCCCATGCTGTGTCCCATGATAATGATCGGGACGCCGGGTCGCTCCTCCTGGACGATCTTTTTCAGTCGGTGCACATCCCGCACCAGAACCGTCGCCGGGTCGCGCTTGCAGAAATATCCCCAGGTTCCTTTTTCCGTCTTTGTTTTTCCATGTCCCAGATGGTCATTGCCGATCACCATGATGCCGCGCTCCGCCATCCAGGTGGCGTACTCGTCATACCGCTCGATCGCCTCGCTCATCCCGTGAACAATCTGCAGGATGGCCTTCGGCTCGCCCTCGGGAATCCATTTCTTTGCGTAGATTCTGGTCTCACGGTCGCGTGAATCATAGCGCATTTCCTCGGTTCGAATCGTCATGCCCGCCTCCTTATCCATCTGTCAGGACTTCTGTGCTGCCTTTTTCAGGTTTTCCTCGGCCTGCCGCCGCGTCTCCTCATATTCGGCCTTCTGTTTTCTGGTGATCTCGGCGGCCTGCTCAAGCACCTCCTTCAGATCCTTTCTCGCGAAGAGCACCGCGCTTCCTTCCCGTACCCTGTCTCCGTTCGGATACAGACCAAACGTGGTAAGCGTGTCAAACGGGCGCAGCTCACTGATTCCGATCGCTTCCGCAACCGCCTGTGCGCTGGCGGGCATGAAAGGTGCCAAAAGCGCAATCCCGATCGATATGGACTCCGTAAGATTGTAAAGCACGGTCTTTAACCGGTCACGCCTGGACTCATCCTTGGCGAGCACCCAGGGCTCCGTCTCGTCGATATACTTATTGCTGCGCTTAAAGATCTGGAAGATCTCCGTCAGCGCCTCCGCCACGCGCAGCTCCTCCATCTTTTTCTCCACCGTCTCATACGTGCCTGTCACAAGCTTTTTCAAATCGGCATCCACCGGCTCCGACACGCCCGCATCCTCAACGACGCCGCCGAAGTACTTGTTGCTCATCGCCACCGTGCGCGAAACCAGATTGCCCAGCGTGTTGGCCAGATCCGAGTTGTAGCGCTCCGCCATCAGCTCCCACGTGATCACGCCGTCATTGTCATAGGGCATCTCGTGCAGCACGAAATACCGCACCGCATCTACACCGAAAAGATCCGCCAGATCATCCGCATAGATGACATTGCCCTTGGATTTGGACATCTTCTCCCCGCCCTGAAGAAGCCAGGGATGCCCGAAAATCTGCTTCGGCAGCGGCACATCCAGCGCCATCAGGAAGATCGGCCAGTAGATCGTGTGAAACCGGAGAATGTCCTTGCCGATCAGGTGCAGATCCGCCGGCCAGTATTTTTTGAACAGCTCCCCGCTGTTGCCGTCCGCGTCAAAATCGACACCCGTAATGTAGTTGGTCAGCGCATCCAGCCACACGTAGACCACATGGCCCGGATCAAAATCAACGGGGATCCCCCACTTGAATGAGGTTCTCGACACGCACAGATCCTGCAGGCCGGGCAGAAGGAAGTTGTTCATCATCTCGTTCTTCCTCGCTACCGGCTGGATAAATTCCGGATGAGAGTTGATATGCTCGATCAGGCGGTCGGCATATTTGCTCATTTTGAAGAAGTAGGCCTCCTCTGCCATCGGGTGCACATCCCCGCCGCAGACAGGGCATTTCCCCTCCTCGGTCAGCTGACTCTTTGTGTAGAACGCTTCGCATTCCGTGCAATAGAGACCCTCGTAGCTGCCCTTATAGATATCGCCCTGCTCATAGAGCTTTTTGAAAATTTTCTGCACCTGCAGCTCATGATCCGCATCCGTGGTGCGGATGAACCGGTCATAGCTGGTGTTCATCAGATCCCAGAGGCGCTTGATTTCCGCCGCTGTCTGATCGACAAATTCCTTCGGCGATGCGCAGCCTGCCTCGATGGCGCGCGTTTCTATTTTCTGCCCGTGCTCGTCGGAGCCGGTCAGAAAATGGACGTCATATCCGTCCGCCCGCTTGTATCTGGCGATGGCGTCCGCCAGCACAATCTCATAGCTGTTGCCGATATGGGGCTTGCCCGATGTATAGGCAATGGCCGTTGTCAGATAAAACTTTCCCTTATTCACCACGATAGCACCTCACATCCATCCTCCGTCACCACGACCTGAACCTCCCACTGCGCGGAAGGCTTGCGGTCGGCCGTGTAGACAGTCCAGTCGTTTGCCTCATCGATAAAGATTTCATCTCCTCCCAGATTGACCATCGGTTCAATCGTGAACACAAATCCGGGAACCATCAGCATCTCCGTGCCGGGCCTTGACACATAACTCACGTACGGTTCCTCATGAAACTCGAAGCCGATGCCGTGACCGCCGATCTCCCGCACGACGGAGCACCCGTTTTTCAAAGCGTGCTGGTGCACCGCATCGCCCATATCACCCAGGCGCATCCAGGGCTGCACGGCACGGATTCCCGTGTCCATGCACTCCTTTGCCACCTCCACCAGCCTCCGCTTTTCGGCATCCACATCGCCGATCAGAAACATGCGTGAGGAGTCCGAATAATACCCCTGAAAGATGGTCGAACAGTCCACATTCACGATATCACCATCCTTCAGAATGTCGTCCTCGGATGGAATTCCGTGGCACACCTGATCATTGATCGATGTGCAGCAGCTCTTCGGAAATCCCTGATAGTGAAGCGGTGCCGGTATTCCGCCCATCTGTCTCGTCGTCTCTTCAACGATCCGATCGATCTCCGCGGTGGACATCCCCGCGGCAATCCTGTCCGCAACGGCATCCAGCGCCGCAATGTTGATCTTTGCGCTCTCACGGATGCCTTCAATGTCTTTGGGCATCTTCAGGGAAGCTCTCCCGGGTACCGGCACACCCTCCCTTTCGTAACGGATCACCCGCTCATCAAATCCCTCGTGGCAGGTCTTGTATTTCTTTCCGCTGCCGCACCAGCACGGATCATTCCTTCCCAGCTTCTTCCAGCTGAATCCGGGTGTCGCGGCGGCCGTCTGTCTGAATGACATAATTTAATCCTTTATTGTATCAGTCTTTCTGCATTCTGGCAAGAAATCGGGCGCAGTTGCCTGCTATGTCGCCCTTGAAAATCGCAGAACCCGCGACAATCACATTGGCTCCCGCCTCCAGCACAATCGGCAGCGTCTCGTCGGTAATGCCGCCGTCCACCTGGATATCGGCATCAATCCCCTCCGCATCCAGCATCTTTCTCGTCTGCCGGATCTTTTCCGTCGTTTCCGGCATATAATCCTGCCCGCCGTAACCGGGACGTACCGTCATCACAAGAAACTGCTCCAGTTCATGAAGAAACGGTCTGAACACGGAAATGTCCGTCTCGGGCTTGATGGCCATTCCGGCCTTCTTCCCTCTGGCGTGAATCTTGTCGATCAGCGCCGTCAGCTCGCCCGGTTCCCTGGCCACCTCCTCATGAAAGGTGAGAACCTCCGCCCCCAGATCGATGAACCGGTCAATGTAGCGGATCGGATCCAGAATCATCAGGTGCACATCAAAAACGAGGTTTGTGTGCGGGCGCAAAGATTTAATAATCGGCATACCAAAGGTGATGGACGGAACAAACACGCCGTCCATCACGTCAATGTGCAGATATTCCGCACCGGCATCCTGAACAATCTGTACCTGCGCGCCCAGCTTCGTAAAATCTGCCGAAAGGATCGACGGAGAAAGAATCCTGTCCCTCATGATTTCCCGCAGAAGGAGCGGACGGCTGCCGCGATTCCTTCGCCGTCCAGTCCGTATTTATGCACCAGCTCCGCAGCGGTGCCGGATTCACCGTAGACATCCTGCATGCCGAGCTTCTTCACGGGAGTCGGACACAGCTCCGCCAGCGCGTCACATACCGCACTGCCAAGACCTCCGATCACGGAGTGTTCCTCCGCCGTCACCACCCGGCCGGTCTTCTTCGCGCTCTTCGCGATCAGCTCCGCATCCAGCGGCTTGATCGTGCAGATGTTGATGACCTCCGCATCGATCCCGTCAGCCGCCAGCGTCCTGGCCGCTTCCAGTGCGGAATCGACACAGATGCCGGTCGCCACGATCGTCACATCCTTGCCTTCACGGACAACGGTGCCCTTGCCGAGCTCGAATTTGTAATCCGGGCGGTCGTTGATCACCGTGCAGGCCGCGCGGCCGAAACGGATGTAAACCGGTCCCTCATGCTCGATCGCCGCTTTCACGCAGGCCTTGGCCTCGATATCATCTGCCGGGCACATGACGACCATGCCGGGAACCACGCGCATCAGGGCGAAATCCTCGTTGCACTGATGGCTCGCGCCGTCCTCACCGACGGTGATGCCCGCATGAGTACCGCCGATCTTGACGTTCAGATGAGGATAGCCCACGGAATTCCGAACCTGTTCAAAGGCACGTCCGGCGGCAAACATCGCAAACGCGCTGACAAAAGGAATCTTTCCGCAGGTGGAAAGACCCGCCGCGATATCCATCATATTGGCTTCTGCGATACCGCAGTCAATGTGGCGATCGGGAAACTCCTTTTTGAAAGTGGCCGTCATGGTGGAGGCGGCAACGTCCGCGTCCAGAACCACGAGATTCGGATATTCCGCGCCCATGGCCTTCAATGCTTCACCATAGCTGACTCTGGTTGCAATCTTTTTTGCTTCGCTCATTTTTTCCTCCAGTCTCTGTCCGCAAGCTGCGGGGTCACGTTGCGCTCACAGAAGCCTCTCCGACGCGTCCCGCATGACAGAATGCTTTGATTCAGGCTTCCAGGGCCTTGCCGATCGCTTCGAGATCCTCCATCGCTTTGGCGTATTCCTCGTCGTTCGGCGCCTTGCCGTGCCAGCCGACCTGATTCTCCATGAACGAAACGCCTTTGCCCTTGACACTCTTCGCAACGATCGCCGTGGGCATTCCCTTGGTTTTCTTTGCCTCCTCAAAGGCCGCCCGGATCTGATCAAAATCGTGTGCATCGATATTGATCACATGGAAATTGAAGGCTTCAAATTTCTTATCTATCGGATAAGGCGAGCAGACCGTGTCGATGGGGCCGTCGATCTGCAGGTTGTTGTTGTCGACGATGACCGTGAGGTTGTCCAGCTTCCGGAATCCGGCGAACATGGCTGCCTCCCACACCTGGCCCTCCTCAAGCTCGCCGTCACCCAGCATGGTGTAGACCCGGTAGCTTTTGTTGTCCATCTTGCCGGCCAGCGCCATACCGCAGGCGGCGGAGATTCCCTGTCCGAGTGAACCGCTGGACATATCCAGTCCCGGCAGATACTGCATGGACGGATGTCCCTGTAAACGTGAGCCCAGATGTCGAAGCGTCTTCAGTTCCTCCACCGGGAAGTAGCCGCGATAGGCCATCGCGGAATAAAGTCCCGGTGCGCAGTGTCCTTTGGACAGAACAAAGCGGTCCCGATCGGGATTCTTAACGTCCTTCGGATCGATGTGCATCTCCTCAAAATAGAGATAGGTCATCAGATCCGCACTTGAGAGCGATCCGCCGGGATGTCCCGCCTTGGCCGCATGCACGGCTGTGACGATCCCCTTACGAACCTCATTGGCTGTTTTCTGAAGTTCTTTGTTTGTCATGGGCTTTCTCCTTCATGAAAAATGAAATGTGCCTGTACGCACAATACCACGGATACTATCGTACCACAAACGCACGGCGGCGTCTACTGATCCCTGTACATTTCGGGATGCATTTCCATGCCCTGCCGTGCCGGAATCAATTCCTTATGCAAAAGCCCCCCCTGATCCCTTCTCCCAGTGCCTTTACATCCGTGACCTCCCATCGGGTGGCAGGGAAATCGTAGTAGCCGGTATAGATAAAGTCCGTGGGACAGCAGATTTCTATGCCATCGATGTCATACGTCCGAACGGGATAGCGGTCGTAGTCCTGCTGGAGAACAGGATGCGTCTGACCCTCCGGATCCCGGCCGGGCGTCATACCGGTCAACAGTGCGACGATCACGATCATCGCGATAAACGGAATCGGCGTCTCGATCAGACGCCGCGGACGATCCGGAAGAAGCCTGAGGAGATCACAGAAGAGGCCGCCGTAGACGACAGCCAGGAAGGACAGGAGATATCCCTCGCCGAAGCGGATCTGCGGCGTGGTAAAAAACCAGAACAGAAGGCAGGCAATCAGAACCGTTTCCGTAAACAGCCGGTGATTCCTTTCGACGCACGATACCTGATCCGGGGTCACCCTATCCGGGGTTGTGGATCGATCTGACAGAGAAGCGGAACAGACCCTTCGGGCGTTTCGGTACACGTTCAGCAGGATCTTAAGCATCACCGGGATCATGCCCGCGAGCGCCGCATACAGCAGGAGTCTGGCCAGCTTCGGCTGTCTCACGAGCCAGTCATAAATCCACCCTGTCAGGGAGGTGTCCGCCAGATTCATGTCAAAGATCATGCGGCCGTTCTGCCTGATTTCGAAGTTCTCAAACCAGCCCACACCGTCCGGCACCTGCCAGGGAAGCTGTACCAGATGCTGCGGCAGGGCGGGATATACGATCCAGCCGGACAGAATGAGGTTCCGGATCAGGAAGGGCAGAAAGATGAGAAAGGCCAGCAGGACAAATCGCAGGACGCATTTCACGCCGGGCAGCTTTCCCTCTGACAGCGGCTTTTTCCCGTTTGCAGGCTCCGTTCGGTGGTGCAGCAGCATGTCGATCGGCTTGAGCGACAGCAGCAGAAGCGGTGCCGCCGACAGCTTCACGGTGGTGGCATAGACGGCCAGCATCGCGATCATGGCGAAGCGGATCGCGGCAGCCATATCTGTCCCCGCATCCGCCCCCTCCGGCAACGACAATTGCCTATGAACAAAATCGTTCGCCGCCGCTACCGTCATCTTCCCTTCTTCACTGCCTCGAACGGCGCCAACGTCCATCCACAGAATCAGAACGGCAAATGCCAGCAGTAATACAAAACAGTCGGAGGACGGGGATACCAGTTCATCGTAGAGCAGCGCGATCTGCAGTCCTGCTGCCATGCGCAGAAAATCCGAGACACGGATGGGACGGCCGGGGATCCTGTGCAACCGCCCCCTGGCCGGAATCTCCGCAAGCGGCAGGCAGAGCGTCATCAAAAGCACCGCCAGAAACCCCTGTACGGCGTGAAAGCTCTGACCTCCCAGCCAATGAAAGCTGTATAGAGCATAAAGAGAAAAACAGGAATTATTATAGGCGAAGTGACTCTGCAGATTGCCAAGCCCTTTCACAGCGCCGAAGGTCTCGATCCAGTGGATCGCCTGGGCATGATAGAGCGGCGTGTCCGTATGCCACCTTCCGCCGGAGGTTCCCAATGCAAGGAGCAATGCGAACACCACCCACAGAACAACCGGCAGCGCCTGCGGTCCGCCCTGCGCGGACGGCAGACGAAGCACGGAGAAGGCCGCATCCGCCATCCTGCGGATCCCGGCAGACAGCTCCTTCCTCCTCCCAATCACAATCCCGGCACAGCCCGCGATCATCACCAGGTTCGCCGCAAAGCCCACGCCGCCGAACAGACTCCAGACCTCCGCATAGACCGTGCAGCCCGCAAGTCCCGCGAGCCACCAGGACGCCATACGGCGCGGCCGATACCGGAATGCAGAAAGCAGACCGTATCCGACCGCGCCGGAGGTAAATGCGATGTATAGCCAGATGAGCAGTACGGAGATCAAATCTATCTCACCTCAAGGGAGAGCTGTGTCGGCAGAAAGCTTTATTGACATACAGTAGTTGCCGGGCGATGACAGACAGCAGGAAATACGTGTCAATTCAGTTCTGCCCGTAGTAGGCGTTGGCTCCGTGCTTGCGGAAGTAGTGTTTGTCCTGCAGCTCCTGCGGCGCAGGCTCGATGTCACGATTGATGACCTCCGCCCGGTAGGCCATCTTGGCGACCTCTTCCATGACGACCGCATTGTGGACCGCCTCGTGCGCATCCTTCCCCCAGGAGAAGACGCCGTGGTTCTTGCACAGCGTCCCGGGAACCGCCGTGACATCCTTATCCATGCGCCTGAATTCATTGACGATCAGATGTCCGGTATTCGCCTCATAGGCCTCCTCGATCTCCTCTTTGGTGAGACACCGAAGGCACGGGATCGGGCCATAAAAATAGTCCGCGTGCGTCGTGCCGTAGCACGGAATGTCGCGGCCGGCCTGCGCCCAGCTCGTCGCGTAGGAGCTGTGGGTATGCACGACGCCGCCGATCTCCGGGAATGCCTTATACAGCTCCAGATGGGTCGGCGTGTCGGAGGACGGCTTGTACTTCCCCTCGACCCGGTTGCCAGACAGATCCATCACCACCATATCCTCGGGACTCATCCCGTCATAATCCACCCCGGAGGGCTTGATGACAAAGAGACCCGATGCGCGGTCAATGGCGCTCACATTGCCCCAGGTAAAGGTGACCAGACCGTACTTCGGCAGGAGGAGATTCGCTTCACAGACCTCTTTCTTCAGTTCTTCCAACATAGTACTTTCTCTCCTTAATGAGTGATATTCTGTTCCGCATTTCCATACGTATCAGAACAATATCCGCATTCCGCGGAGATCTCTTACTTTAGCGAATCCACGGCCGCCCGCTCGATCGCATAGCCCGCGCGGTAATCCTCGAGGAACCTGTCAAACCCGGCGACATCCGCCGCATCCGGTTTGCAGGCCTCCGTTTTACCGTCGGCAAAGACCTTGTTGTTCAGATAATCGCCAAGGCTCTCCCCGTCCGTTTTATTCAGCATATACGCGGCAAGAAGCGCCTGCCCCCAGGGGCCTCCCTCGCCGGCCGTCTCCATGAGACGGATCTCCGTGTCGAGCGCCGCCGCCATCACACGGTCTCCCGCGCCGCGTACCTTAAAGAAGCCGCCGGCTCCGTAGAAGAAATCCGCCGCGACTCCTTCCTCCTTGCGCAGAATATCATTGCCGACCTTGAGGGCACCCAGCGCGGTGTATAGATGTGTCCGGACGAAATTCGCCAGTGTCATCTTCGCATCGGGCCTGCGCACGAAGAGCGGACGGCCCTCGGTAAAGCCTGTGATGGATTCACCAGAAAAATAGTTGTAGGCCAGCAGCCCGCCGCAGTCAGCGTCGCCCTTCATTGCGTTGAGATACAGCTTTCCGTACAGCTCATCCGCGGACGGCGTCTCGCCGAACAGTCCCAGCGTCTCCCTGAACAGATTCACCCAGGCATTCAGATCGGAGGTACAGTTGTTGCAGTGCACCATCGCGACCTCGGCGCCATCCGGCGTCGTTACGACGTCGATCTCCGGATGCACGGATTTTAACGGCTTCTCCAAAACCACCATGGAAAAGACGCTGGTGCCGGCGGAGATGTTGCCGGTCCGCTGCGCCACGGAATTGGTGGCCGCCATGCCGGTTCCGGCATCGCCCTCCGGCGGGCAGAGCGGAATTCCGGCCTGCAGTGTGCCCGTGGGATCGAGCTTTTTTGCCCCCTCTGCGGTCAGTGTCCCCGCGGAAGCGCCGGCCGGCAGTGCCTTCGGCAGAAGCTCCAGAAGCTTGAAGCCGTGCGCCTGTACCTCCGGCAGCGCATCGAATTTCTCCATCATCCCTTTGTTATAATCCTTCGTGGCAGGATCGATCGGAAACATGCCCGAAGCGTCGTCCAGCCCAAGCACCCGCTCGCCGGTGAGCTGCCAGTGGATATAGCCGGCAAGAGTCGTAAAGCTATTGATCTGCGGGACATGCGGCTCCTTGTTGAGGATCGCCTGATAGAGATGGGAAATGCTCCAGCGCTCGGGTACATTGAAGCCGAACAGACCGGTCAGCTTCTTCGCCGCCTCCCCGGTGATCGTGTTGCGCCAGGTGCGGAAGGGCACCAGCAGCTCTCCCTTCTCATCAAAAGCCATATAACCGTGCATCATGGCGGAGATGCCCATGGCGGCGACCTTTTCCAGCTTCACACCGTATTGTTTCTCTACATCCGCCGCAAGACGCGCATAGCAGTCGGTAAGACCGCCCCAGATATCGTCCAGCGTGTAGGTCCAGATCCCATTGTCCAGACGATTCTCCCAGTCGTGCGCCCCCTGTGCGACGGGTCTGTGCTCCTCATCAATGAGCACCGCCTTGATGCGGGTCGATCCGAATTCGATCCCGAGGATCGCCTTGCCGGCTGCAATCAATGCCTTTGCATCTGCCATGGTTCTCTCCTTTCTTTTGAAAAAGGCCGCCACAGTATTCACCGTGACGGCCTCTTATTCATTTATCAGAGTTGAAGTTCCGCCAGGTCTTCAGGTCACAGCTGCGGTCCTGCCGCGACGAGCGCCTTGCCCGCCTCGTTGCCCTCATACTTCTTGAAGTTCTTGATGAAGCGGCCGGCCAGATCCTTTGCCTTCTCATCCCACTCGGAAGCATTGGCATAGGTGTCTCTGGGATCGAGGATCGCGGGATCCACACCCGGAAGCTCCGTAGGAACCTCAAAATCGAAGATCGGGATCTTCTTGGTGGGTGCCTTGCCGACATCGCCGTTTAAGATCGCATCGATGATACCGCGGGTATCCTTGATGGAGATGCGCTTGCCCGTGCCGTTCCAGCCGGTGTTGACAAGATATGCCTTCGCACCGGACTTCTGCATGCGCTTCACCAGCTCCTGGCCGTACTTGGTCGGATGCAGCTCCAGGAAGGCCTGTCCGAAGCAAGCGGAGAAGGTGGGTGTGGGCTCGGTGATGCCGCGCTCCGTGCCGGCAAGCTTTGCCGTGAAGCCGGACAGGAAGTAGTACTGGGTCTGCTCCGGGGTCAGGATCGAAACCGGAGGAAGAACGCCGAAGGCATCCGCCGACAGGAAGATCACGTTGTCCGCCTGCGGGCCGGCCGATACGGGGTTCACATTCAGCACGATGTTCTTGATGTGGTCGATCGGATAGGATACACGGGTGTTTTCCGTGACGGACTTGTCCGCGAAATCGATCTTGCCGGCGCCATCGACCGTGACGTTCTCAAGCAGCGCGTTGCGCTTGATGGCGTTGTAGATGTCGGGCTCAGATTCCTTGTCCAGATTGATGACCTTGGCATAGCAGCCGCCCTCGAAGTTGAACACGCCGTTGTCGTCCCAGCCGTGCTCGTCGTCGCCGATAAGGAGACGCTTGGGATCCGTGGAAAGGGTGGTCTTGCCGGTGCCGGAGAGGCCGAAGAAGATGGCCGTGTTCTTGCCTTCCATGTTGGTATTGGCGGAGCAGTGCATTGCAGCAATGCCCTTCAGCGGCAGGTAGTAATTCATCATGGAGAACATACCCTTCTTCATCTCGCCGCCGTACCAGGTGTTGATGATGACCGACTCGCGGCTCGTGATGTTGAACGCCACGCAGGTTTCGGAGCGAAGACCCAGCTCCTTGAAGTTCTCAACCTTCGCCTTGGAAGCATTATAGATAACGAAATCGGGCTCAAAGCTCGCAAGTTCCTCATCCGTCGGCTGAATGAACATGTTCTTGATGAAATGAGCCTGCCAGGCCACTTCCATGATGAAACGAACCGCCATGCGGGTGTCCTTGTTGGCGCCGCAGAAAGCATCGACCACAAAGAGACGCTTGCCGGAGAGCTCCTTCTTCGCAAGCTCCTTGACCTTGCCCCACACTTCCTCACTCATCTCGTGGTTGTCATTCGGGTACTCCTCGGTGGTCCACCAGACGGTGTCCTTGGAATTCTCATCCATGACGATATATTTGTCCTTAGGGGAACGGCCGGTGAACTCACCGGTCATAACATTGACCGCATCCAGCTCAGTCATAACGCCCTTGTCAAAGCCCGTGAGTTCCGGCTTCATCTCCTCCTCATACAGGAACTCATAGGAAGGATTGTGGATGATCTCCGTCGCGCCGGTGATGCCGTACTTACTAAGATCTAACGCTGCCATTTCTGTAACCTCATCTTTCTGAAAAACGGTTGTTAACTACCAATCGATAATTATAGTACAAAAGCAGGCTTCGTACAATGGCTTTCTCTTTTATTTTTTGTACTTTGCCTTTCCGGTGTACTTATCGAACGTCATCTTGACCTTCTGGTGACTCGCGCTGTCAAAGACGGTCACGTCTCCGGTCTTCATGACGCCCTTCTCAAAGGTGTACACCGTGACCGTCTTTCCGTCTTCGCCCACGCGCTCAAAGGTGCCGTTGATCAGCTTATCGTCCGTATCCTTCCAGACAACGCTCTGCTTTCCGTTGTAGCCCACCTCGCAGATCGCACGGAGCGGATCGCCCGTCACGGTGTTGCGGAAATCGGCCAGGGTCTCATCCTCATAGGTGTCCGTCCGGATGATCATGCCCGATTCGCATGCCGAAATCTTTTCGCTGTGCAGCGGATGCCCGTTCACCGCGTAATACCAGCTGTTGTCATCAAAGAACCAGCCGGTCGCCGGATACCCGTTCTCATCAATAAACGTCATCCGGTTGTTCACCGTCACCTTCTTTGAAAACTGTACCTCTCCCTGCTTATTGACAAAGAACGCCCGGAGCGATCCGTTCTCATCAAGGCAGTACATCTCCTCCACATCCGCCACGGACGCAAGCGCCACACCGTCCTCGTCCTGATAGTAGTACTTGCCGTCCACCTTGATAAACGGCCGTTTATTCGTCTGCTTATCCGTCAGGTTCTGCGTCTGTGTGACCGACAGCTTTCCGCTTGACGCGATATAGTACCGGTATCTCCTCATGGTGTTCGGATTCTGGTAGCTGTACCACCCGGTGGCAATTCCGCCGCCGGCCCCGATGATGTACTGTTCGCCGTCTCCGAGCGTGACGACGGCATTCTTCAGCACCTTGCCCTGATCATCCATGAAGCCTGTGATATACCCGGTCTTCTTTTCGAGCTTAAACAGCAGATTCCCGGTGGCCACATGCTCGCCCACACGCTGAACCGTGGCGTTGACCGTCTTCTGCATGATACCGTCCTCATCGAAGTAGGCCCACTTCTTGGCAGCCACCTTGTAAAAGCCGCTTCTTGCGCGAATGCCCGTGCCGGCCAGATACAGGCTGGTGGTATCCTTGACCTTCACCAGTCCCGTCACGATCTTGCCGTTATTCTTCACACGGTATTCCTCTCCGTCCACCGCGCGCACGGTACCCTCGGTGATGGAGGTCTGCGCCCCGCCGATTCCCTGGTGATAGACCATATTGCCGATCCGGACATAGCAGTCCTCGTAGCAGATTCCGTTCTCGTCAAAGATATAGAAGCTGCCGTTTACCTTTTTGCGCCCGACAAGCGCCTTTCCGACGTTGTTGTAATACCGTTTCCCGCTCCCGTCATCTACCCAGGCATTCTCCTTGCGGGCATCGCCGTCCGCGGGATCGAAATAGTATATCGCCTTGTTGAAGGTTTTTACCTGCAGACCGGACATCTTCTCCCCGTCGGCCGTGTAGTAATAGGTTTTCTTACTCCCTTCATTGACCGTCACCCAGCCGGTCTTAACCGTGCCCGCCTTGGTGACGTAGTAATCCTTTGTCGCGGGATCATTCCAGCCGGCGCTGCTCCTGGTGGCCACCGCGCCGTCCGCATCCAGGAGATACAGCGTCTTGCCGACGCGGATCAGCCTGTCAGAAAACTTTTTCCCGTTCTGCGTGTTGAAGAAGAAGGTCTTTTTCACGCCGCCCACGGTGATGGTCTGTCTTCCGCAGAGCGGAATTCCCGCAGCACCCGTATAGAATTCGGCTCCGGTCGGCAGATCGGACGGGCCGACCCCGGGAACGCCCCACTTCTTCACCAGCAGCATGCCGTTCGTATCCAGGTAGTACTTTTTACCGCTGATTTCCATCAGTGCTGCCGTTCCGGTGGGCTTTTTCAGCGTGGCATCCGGGTTGAAGTAGTATTTCTGCCCTGCGATCTTCCGCCATCCGGTGACCATGGTGCCCTTGACGATGTAAAAGCGCTCCGTCTGCGCACGGTTTTCCGCCCATACCTGATCCAGCACGTTCTTGTTCTCGTCCGTCCACTTCCGGTAGGTCTTCGTATCTGACTTTTCCAGATGGTAATAGATCGGCGTCGCGCCGCCCTCGAGGTAGAAGCCGGCCGTGTCATCGGTGTCCACCGCCGCCATGCGCTTCATGCCGGTGAAGAAATAAGGCACCTTGTCAACGGTTTTTGCGCCCAGCACCGGCAGACAGTCCGCGCCGAAGTACCAGGTTCCCTCATTCGTTTTGACCAGTCTGTTGTGTGCCAGCTCGCCCGCCGCATCGACAACGTAGAAGGCGTTTTCTCCCGCGATCACGTTAACCTCATCAATCGGGCAGTTCTTATACAGATTGTATGTCCCGTCCGCATTGATGATGAGCCATCCCGGTCCGCCGGTCACCTTGCCCCTGGCGGAATTATAGTAGAATTTGCCGCCATCCTTGATCAGCGGATACTTCTTCGCATCGCCTCCGCTGATGGTGGTGGTGGGCGCCCTGAGCCCCGTGCCCTTATCGTACCAGAAGACGCCGCCGCTCTCTTCCTTCACCCAGCCGGTCAGCATCTTTCCGGGTGTCTTGGTGTTGGCCGTGTTGTCAAAGAAGTAGTAGTTGCCGGAGTCAAACGGGATCTCCTTCTTCCCCTTTACCCGGAAACCGTATCCATCCATATAATAGCGGTTGCCGCTCAGCTGGATCCAGTCGTTGACGATCGGCTCGAACGGTCTGGAGGCCGTTGCGGGCGCATAATACTTCACGCCGCCCGACACGGAATACCAGCCTGACTGCACAACACCCTGGTCACTGATGTGATATCTGGGCGCGTCGTCCCCCGCGCCGTACTGATACTCCCCGGCGACCTTGATCCAGCGGTTTTTATACTCCTCCGTCCGCGTTTTCTCATCAATCAGGATATAGCTGCCGTCCGTCCGCTTGATCAGACCGCCGGTATTACCAAACACGTCGATCCGTGCAATGCCCTCCTTATCAAACCAGCAGTCCCTTCCGTAGCCCGACGCCAGCGGACTGTACTCCCCGCCGTAAAGATGTCTCACCTGACTCCTGACGGCCTTGCCGTCCGTCCAGATAAACTGTTTGGAATCCTCGTCATAACCGGCAACAATCACCCGCAGATCAAGCTTGTAGCCGTTTTCCGTGGAAAGCGTCAGCGTGGTCACACCGGCGTGCGCCTTGTGCTGCCATCCGTCGCCCAGAAACTCATAGATCGAATCCTCGCTGTTTTTGGTCACCACCTGGATTCTGCCGCTGCCGTCCGATTCCGTGAGGATGTAGTGTCGTCCCGTTGCCGGATCGGTCTTCAGATTCTCGATCTTGAAGAAATCATCATCCGCAAAGCCTCTGGTGGTCGTCACATAGATCCGTCCCGCACTCTCGCCGCTCTCATATTTGATCTTCATCCTGCGCAGGGCGGTGAGCTGATAGGTTTCCGAGAAAGAGGCGCTCTTGAGCAGCACGCCGTCCGCCTTGGTGCCCAGTTCCTTCCCGGAACTGTCGGTCCAGACCAGCCCCTTGACGGTTCCCTTCACATTGACAGTCAGCAGATCGCTGTAGACGACGCTGCCGTCCCGCACGGAGATTTCGATGTAGACCGTTCCCGCCTTTTTGGCCTTAAAGGAGCTGGTCTTTCCCTTCTTCTTCGTCAGGGTGGTGATAATGCCTTCCTTTTTGATCTCCTTATACTCCGTATCCAGCACCTTCCATTCGATGGTGCCGGTCGTGTTGGCAAGAAGTCCGGCAGTCATACTGACCGTGGTGCCCACCGTCGGCTGGATCATACGTGCTTCCGAGGCCTTGTCTCCCACCTTGACACTGGTGAAGCGGACACCCTTCGAGGTCTGATTTCTCAGGATGATCGGCACCAGATAGATGTCATGGGAATCCTTCGTTGCGTCATAGATCCAGTCCGTCTCCAGCGCGGGCGTCGCCATTTCCGCCCAGCCCTGGAAGGTGTCGGCGTTGTTGGCCGGAATGGCGCGAACCGTACAACCGGCCTTATCAAAGAACATCTCGCGCAGATCCTTTTTCTGCGGCACATGATACCAGAATTCCGCCTGTTCCGTTTCGCGACGCAGCTTATTGTCCAGATACTTCGCTTTGCCGTCCTCTCCCATGATGAAATGCACGGTCACAAAATCGGTGGTATCATCCCAGACAGCCTGCACGAACGTCGGTCCCGTGACCGTCAGATTTGCCAGCTGATCACTGGTATAAACCTTGCCCGGTGCGCTGGAAACCCGCCACCCCAGGAATCTTGCCCGGTATCCTTTCTCCGCCACGGGATCCAGCGAAGGGGTCTGAGTGAACTCTCCCGATTTGTGATCGGTGAACCCGCTTCCGATCGTATCCCCGACCTGCACCTCGGTGTAGCCGTCAATCCATTCCGTGGACTGATACCGGATCATGGAGGATCGCTGTCGGTCCTCGAACTCCAGCGCTGTAAATTTGCTGTCCCTGATCGCGAGGTCCGACAGATAGGCTTCCCTTTCCACAGCCTCATTCGGATACAGGCGGAACTCCACCCGCACACCTTCCACCCAGCGCGCGGTCAGCTCCTTCATGGCACCGGAAAGAAGCGCCTTTCCGGAGAGGATTTTCGCTCCGTATTCCCAGCCGCCGAACACAAAGCCGGGGCAGGACATCACCGGCATACTGATCTTCTTATCGACCTCGTCCGTCTCCACTCTCCAGCTGTAGACATCACCGGACGAGATGGACGTCACCTTGCCGTCTCCCGAATCCGGCACCATGCTGGCGCCCGACTTGCCGGGATAGAGCGTCATTTCATAGCGGGCGATCAGCCGGGCATAGATGACACGGCTGGAGAGCGTCCCGGATCCGTGCTGCTCCTCCCGGTAAACCCCGTTCGTCCAGGTACCGACCGACAACGGCTTCGTGTACTCACTGTCCACGTAAAACCCGATCACGGTCTGGGCCTCCCTGCTGTGTGTCGCAAAGAGATCCGTCTTCAGATACCGGTCCGGATGGTTCGTAAGCTCCGCAAGCAGATCCGCCTCCGAGCCCGCTGTGTCCGGAAGGCTGACGGTTCCGTTATTCAGATACACCGGATCTTTGGATACCAGGGTATAATTCACGGTGCCGTTCGCACTGACCGGCGGCAGATCATCCTCCGCTTCAAGCTGTGCACCGTCAACCGTCTCTTTGGATGCTTCCTCCTCAAAAGTCGCCCCCTCCGTCTCAAAAAGCGCCTCCGTCTCCTCCGCTGCCTCCTCCGTCACCGGAGCCGTTTCCACGAGCTCCGCCGCCGGCAGCTCCGCGGCCGTCACCGTCTGTGCGCTTCCCGCGAGCAGTGCAGCCGCCAGCATCCATGCCAAACCTCTCTTCCATCCCTGTTTTTTCATTCTTCCGTTCCTTTCCTCAATTCCGATTCCCGTTCATGAAACCCGGTTGCTTACGCAAAAGCGCACACAAAAATACGCGCGCGAAAATATCTCGCGTTATGATATCTTACGTTATTCTATCATAAAAAACGGGAAATGCAAGTGCTATTCATGACATGAGCTTCGTGTGAGTGTATGCGGAGCGAAGCGAAGCAACAAAGCAATCCGTGGACATCCTATCATGTACATTTATATTAGTAGTGCCTTATAGACCTCGTTTTTTGAAATGCCGCGGTCCCTGGCGGCCGCTTTCATGGCGTCCTTACGGGGCATGCCCTGCGCTTCATAGAAGGCGACGTGTTCGGCGACGCTCATCTCTTCCCAGGCGGCGCGTTCACGGGCTTTGGCAGCCTCAAACCCCTCGCCCTCAATGACCAGCACGTATTCGCCCCGCGGTTCCTTCTCGTCACAGGCCGCCAGCGCCTCACCGATGGTGATGCGCGTCACCTCTTCGAATTTCTTCGTGAGCTCCCTGCAAAGCGCCAGCCGCCTGTCCGCTCCAAGCGCCTCCGCCAGATCCGCAAGAAGCATCCGGAGATGATGCGGTGCCTCGTAAAGCACGATGGTGCGCGGCTCCTTTGCAAGTGCCAAAAGAACCGTCCGCCGCATTTTTTTATCCTCGCGTCCGGGAAGGAACCCTTCGAATACGAAGCGTCTGGTGGGCAGGCCCGCCAGAGAGAGCGCCGTGATGACCGCGCTGGGTCCCGGAAGTGATGTGACCGGTATCCCTGCCTCATGGCAGCGATCCACCAGAATCTCTCCGGGATCGGAGATGGCGGGTGTTCCGGCATCCGTGACCAGCGCAATGCTTTTCCCTGCCTGCAAAAGCCCGATCAGATCCTGCGCTTTCGTCACCTTATTATATTCATGATAGCTGGTGAGTTCGGTGTGAATATCGAAATGTGTAAGAAGACGGAGGGTGTTGCGTGTATCCTCCGCAGCGATCAGATCCACATCGGCGAGGGTCGCAAGGACTCTCGCCGTAATATCACCCAGATTTCCGATGGGGGTTGCGCACAGATAGAGCGTTCCGCAGGACTCACTCATTCTGCCGGTCCGCCTGCGCCGGACGGATTCTCTCCGGAGGACTGTCCTTGTCCGGTGGCATTCCCTTCTCTGCCGTGCGGACGATTGCTTCTGCGACGGTTGCGGTTGCGGGAGTTCCGATGCTCTCCGCTGCCGGCCGCACCCTTCTGCTGGCCCCCGCCCTCGGCACGGTTTGGATTGCCCTGCTCCCCGCGGTTTCTGTTTGGCCTGTTTCCGGAGGCTCCCGATTTCTTTGAACCCTCCTGACGCCCTGCGGCCTCGTTGTTCTTCGGACGGTTCCCGTCCGTCTGCTTCCCGTCATCATCCCGGCGACCGCGCCCTCTGCGCCGGTTGTCACTTCGTTTATTCTCGACCCGGGACTTCTCGCTCTGCTCCTCCTGCTGCCGCTCCATCGCCGCCTGAATCGCCTGTTCCCTGGCGTTTTTGATCGCCTGAACCTTGGCTGCCGCCTGATCAGGCCGCCTCGTGAGATCCAGCTTGGGCTTCTTGCGCCGTCTGTGGTTGGACTTGACGAACTCGAGCTCGGATGCCGGGAACTCCCGCACCTCTCGCTCATCCCCCACCTCAACGACGATCCGTGCAGTCTCCCGAAGCACGTTGACCGAGATCACCTCTCCCGAGGATCCGTCGGGTGCCGTCGCCGTGTCTCCGACGCCGGGCATCCGCTTGTTGATCTCCTCATACACCGCCTCTTCATTATTCAGGCAGCACATCAGTCTGCCGCAGGATCCCGAGATCTTGGTCGGATTGAGCGACAGATTCTGCTCCTTGGCCATCTTGATGGAAACCGGTGCAAAGTCCGGCAGATAAGCATGACAGCACAGCGTTCGGCCGCAGATGCCATACCCGCCGATCATCTTGGCCTCGTCCCGGACACCGACCTGTCTGAGCTCGATCCGGGTCTTGAACTCACTCGCCAGATCCCGCACCAGCTCCCGGAAATCCACTCTTCCGTCCGCCGTGAAGTAAAACAGAATCTTGGAATTGTCAAAGGTGTATTCCGCCATGATGAGCTTCATTTCAAGTCCATGCTCACGGGCCTTCCGGCGGCACTTGATGAGCGCCTCCCTCTCCTTTTCCCGGTTGGACATCTCCTGTTCGATGTCAATGCGATTGGCCGGCCGCACGATTTCCCTGACCGGCTGTACAATCCGCTTGTCGTCGACCTCATGCGGCGGCACGACCACCGTGCCGAATTCCTTGCCTCGAGAGGTCTCCACGATCACCGGGTCCCCCCGGCGGATTTCATACTCTCCGGGAGAAAACCAGTACATCTTTCCGGCGGTTCTGAAACGCACGCCGATTACGTTACTCATCCAAATTTCCTTTCATCCCCAGAAGCAGCAGCTCCAACGTCAGATCCGTATTGACATTGGACTGCAGCCTTCTTCTGGCCTCTTCGATCCGTCTGTTGTTCTGATCCAGCATGAACCAGGATTTTTTAGCAGCTTCTCTATCATACGCCAACTGTTTGGTAAATACAAGTTTTTCCGGATCACCTGTCGCCTTGTAAACCATCGCATCGCGGTTCAGGATCATCAGCAGATCCAGAAACCGCTCCAGCTCGCGGTCTCCGGCATCCTTCAGCGCCGTCTTTTTTTTCTTCTCCGCTGCTTCGGGATCGGGATCCAGAAGGATCTCCGAAAGCCGCTCCATCATATCGGCCGTCATCAGCCGGTCGAGACCCGAAAGCAGTCCCGCCGTCTGCTCCACCATGCGGAAAAGCCGGTCGCTGCCGGAGTATCCGATCGCCAGCCCCACATTGCCCGCCGCCACCGCAGCACACTCGTGCGCAAGGTAATCGGGTATCCGGTACCGGCTTTTTAAGAGCTCCTCGATTTCCTTATCTGATACCGGTTTAAGCGGCAGCTGCACCGTCCGGGAAAGAATCGTCGCCAGCAGGGCGTCCGGCCGCTCGGTTAAAAGCAGAATCACCGCATAGGCCGGCGGCTCCTCTAACGTCTTCAGGATCGCATTCTGCACAGCCGCCGTCATGCGGTCCGCCTCGGGAATGATGTAGACCCGGTGCTCGCCCTTCATGGGCTTGAGCACGATGTCCTGGACAAACTGCGTACGGACCTCATCGATTCCGTAGGTCTTCTTCTCGTGTGTCAGTATCCGCAGATCCGGATGGGTGCCCGCCTGCGTCATCACACATGCGGGGCAGGTGCCGCAGGCCTCCGGCATGCCGTCCCGTTCCTGCCTGTTCTCGCAAAGGATGGTCCGGGCAAAGGTCCCTGCCACCATCTTTTTCCCCATCCCCTCCGCACCGGTAAACAGGTACGCATGCGAAATCCGGCCCGTGCGCAGCGCGTGCCGCAGATGCTCCTTCATCTGATTCTGACCGATGATATCGGAAAAGCCGCTCATTTTCGCTCCGTCTGCGTTACGTGAAAATATCCAGCAGCATGCCTTCGATATTGCCGATGGTCGAGAGGATCGCGATGTTGTCCTTTTCCTCCTTCATCAGTTCCTGGGCAAGGGCATCCAGATTCTCGTCAATGAGACGGATAATCCCGTAGACACGGTGACGACCCTTGCGGTCCAGAAAGTTTTCACGGGAAAACTCATGGGAGCGGGTCACCACCTCGTTGAGAAATGCCTTGATCATCGTCCGGTAACGCTGCATATCCCGGATATCCCGGCGCTTGGCAATCGCCTTGCCCTGCCCCGTGATCTCCTGCATCATGAGATTCAGGCGCTCTGCCAGGCCCTCGTCGCCGATGCGGGAGGAAAGGACAAACTTGAAATCCCCCGTCGCCTCCTGCTCCGGCTTCGCCTGCTGCACCTGCTGTGCCTGCTGCAGTTGATTGACGCGGATGTCCATATCCGGACGCTCCTTTCCGCCGCGCTTGTCTTACGGTGTCTCCGTGCCGTCCACCCGTCCGCACAGAAAGGATCTGAGTGCGGCCAGACAGCTCTCCGGTTCTTCATTGTTGGGAAAACGACGGACAATACCGGCTTCCGAGAGGTGTTCCTCTGAAAAATCCTCTCTGTCCGCAAGAAACCGCCTGCACATTTCATCGTAGCGGGGATGCTCCTGCTTCTTCTCTCTGTGCATTGCTCTTTCGAGCAGCACCCCATCCTCCACCTCGATGTAGAGCGGCTCCACCGCCTCCTCACCGAAAACCCGCCTAAGACTCACGGCCGACTCCGGCGTCCCGATCATCAGATAATCCGCAAGCTCAAGATCGATCTGTCCGTCATCCGCCGTAAAGTAGCGCCAGGGTCCGGCCATGGTATGATAGGTCCGCTCTTCGATAATCAGACCCTTGGAGCGCCAGTTCTGATAACCGGTCTCATCGGTGAAGAAGTATTGGGCGCCCTCCTTCTCCCCGGCGCGCATGGGCCGGGTCGTGTAGAGGACCACCCGTTTCAGTTTCAGGGCTTCGTCCGCAAGCAGCTCCCGGTACATCCGGTCCTTGCCGGCGGAGCTTTTCCCCATAAGCAGAAATATCCTGTGATTCATGGCTTCATTATACGCGCGGGGGCAAAGAATGGCAAGGCTCGTCAGGCGCCGGTAGAGCGCTGAATGGTGACAGGAATGGAAAGGCAGCCGTCCCGCTCCGCAAGCCCCCGGATGCGGACGCCCGTGTCGGACAGGGCATTCGCCGCGGTGATCCATTCCGGACTGATTTCCTCTCCGGGCAGAAGCAACGGCGTTCCGGGTGGATAGGGGATGACCAGCTCCGACGAGCATCTGCCTACGGCCTCCGACAGCGGGATCACCTCCGAGGGAGCGTCCCAGGCATCCGCCATCCTGCAAAGCACGCGGGGCAGCGGAAAAGCGGGAAGCGGTTTCTTCTGCCCTGCCGATGTCATCTTCCCTTGATCCAGCAGGCCGTCAATGGCGGTCAGAGACCAGAGGATGGCCTCCAGTCCGTCCTCGGTGTCCATGCCCGTCAGGATCAGAACCACCGTGTCGCCGTAGGCCATTTCGGGCTGGATGCTGTACTGTTCCAGCAGGATCCCGTAGAGCTCCTGCCCGGTCAGCGGCGTGTCGGCAGTGGAAATGACAATCTTGCAGGGATCCCGCACGATCTCTTCGGAAAGGAGATGGAGGTGCGAAAGCTTCTCGCATTGCTGGAGAATCAGCTGTTTATAAAGCATCACGCCGCCGAAGAGGGTCTCCGGACTCTCTTTGATCTGCGTAAGACAGGCATCAATGGAGGCCATCAGCACATAGGAGGGACTGCTGGTCTGATAGATCCGCAGAAACCGCGCAAGCTTCCTTCTGTCGACGAGCGTCCCCTTCGTATGAAGAAGCGCCGTCTGCGTGAGGCTCGGCAGCGTCTTGTGCAGGCTTGAAGCCACGAGATCCGCACCCGCATGCAGGGCGGAATCCGGGATGCCGTAGCCGAAGCCGAAATGGGCGCCGTGCGCCTCATCGACGATGACCGGCACCTGGTGAGCATGGGCAATTTCCACAATGCTTGCGATATCCGCCGTGACGCCCCAGTAATTCGGGCTGGTCACAAACACCGCCGCGGGTCGCCTGCCCTCTCCTGCGGCTCTTTCCAGCGCTTCCATCACCTCCGCAGGGGAGACGGTCCCGGGAATGCCCGTCCTCTGCTCCGTCAGAGCTTCCTCTCCGGCAAAGCGAAGCTCGGCTCCCATAAGATATGCTGCGTGATAAAAGCTCTGGTGGGCGCTTCTGCCTGTGATCAAAAGCGGGGCGGACTCACCCCCGGCTCTGTTGTCTGCGCACACGGCGCTCACGGCAGCCAGCACGCCGGCCGTGGAACCGTTAACCAGAAAGTGCGTTTCCTCCGCGCCGTAGATTTTTGCGGCCCGTGCCTCGGCCTCCTTCAGGATGCCTCTGGCGTCGTGCAGGTCATCAAAGCCGTCGATTTCGGTGATGTCCAGTGCCATTACATCGGCAAGCGGCCCTGCCTGGGGATTGCGTTTGTGTCCCGGCATATGGAAGGGATAGCGGGTATTCCTGTCCAGCTTTTTCAGTTCGTCATATAGTCCCGGCAATTCTGTCTCCAACGGTTTCCGAAAGTCTCAGCCCCTGTGTTTCTGATGATAGCATGCGGGAATGATCCCTGTCAAAAGGAAGCCTCACTCCCCCGGCGGCTTTGCTTCGCCCTCTGCCGGATTCTGCGCCGCCTCTTCCCCTGCTGCCTCGGCTGCCTGTGCGGCCTCTTCCTCCGCCTTCAGTCGCGCTTCCTCCTCGGCCTTCAGCCGCTCCTCCTCCGCTCTGGCTCCGATCACCGACCGGATGCGCTTCTGTCTGCCCTGCTCCGCCTTCGCCTCCTTCTTTGTCAGGAGGCCTGCATTTTCCCACACATAGAAGTAGAAATCATTCTCCATCATCCCGAGAGACACGGCGTACTCGCTCTCCGTATAATCAAGCATCGCCTCCAGGTAGGCCTCCAGCTCCCCCTCCTCTGCGCCTGCTGCCGCCTCACTCCACTTCTTTTCACCCGTCGTCCGGTCATAGCTTACAAGCTCTGTCAGAAAGCTTCCGTTGTAGAGCCGGGCGCGGTGCACACCGTCCGAGAATACGTCGGTGCCCATGAGCAGGCGGGAATCAAAATCGATACCAAACAGATTGAGGAGCGTCGGCACCACGTCCACATTGCAGCAATAGGTCTGTGTTTTCACGGGCTGTTGCATCCCTGCATTGTAGATGATACAGGTCGAGTGGCTGCGCTCCATATCCGTCGGAAGACTGCCGCCGGCAAGCTCCTTTAGCGCCTGATCCGAGAGATAGTAGGGATAGTGATCCCCGATCAGGACAATCACGGTATTCTCAAGCTTTCCCGCCTCCTCCAGCCGCTTTGTCAGATACTCCATCGCCAGCTCCAGCTCGTATTCCCCGCAGAAATAACCGAGGATCTGCTCATCCTGAAACCTTCCTCCCGCCAGCTCCCGCACCCGGGCGATGTTTTTCCGGAACATGGTATTGGAATCATCATAGGGACCATGACCGCTGAAGGTCATGTAATAGGCATGAAAACGATCCTCTTCTACATAATCGTCCACGGACTGCTCCATCATTTCCAGATCGGAGGCCGGCCACGCGCTGGTGAAGGTCATCCCCCGGCCGAGAAACCTGATGTTCTTTTCTTCATAACCGAGATTGGGCCATGAGAAATCGCGCATGTAATACTCCCCGCGGTAATTGTGATACGCATGGCAGGAATACCCGGCGGCGGAAAACAGATCCCCCAGACCGTAGGGCAGAAAGACCGCGGAGGACTGCGGAAAAGAGCCCGCCACCGAGCCTCCCCGGGCGCTGCGCGACACGTCAGGCCACAGGGACAGGGCAAAGGCAAACTCCCCGTTGGTTGTGGTGTTCGGAAAGCTGTTGTAGAAATTGTCCAGCACGATGCCGTTATTGGCCATCCGGTACAAAAGCGGCGTGATCTCCTCATCGATCCCGTAGCCGGAAAACGCCTCACAGCACAGACAGATGAGATTGTATCCCTCAAACAGTCCGGTGTATTCATTCGTGCCGGTGGGCCTGCGGGACGAAAAATAGTCGCACAGAACCTTCACGCTCTCCTTCTCCGCGCTGCTGCCAAGCGCAGCAAAATCAAGGGCGTCATTTTTCCATTCCCTGTACGGCGTCTCCTCCCCGGCTGCTTCGGATCCCAGCTCCCCGGAAGGCGCTTCCGCTTCCGGCTCCTCCCTCTTTGATTCGACAATCCCTGTCATCAAGGCCTCGCCGGGTGCGGCGTCTCTTTCCGCCAGCGAAAGCGCGGAAAAGTCAACCTCCGTCGTCACCGTCTCCGCCAGATTTCTGTCCTGTCCGAACAGATAAGTGTACCCTTCGACGAGGGTGGTCGCCAGCGCGCCGATTCGCTCCACGCTGGTGTCCGTATCCGTCAGCTCACTGTGCCAGGCATACCACGCGGAGTCCCGTCCCTGTCCGAGGAGCGCAAGGCTCCACCCGCCAAGCAGCCACAGCGCAGCAGTCAGAACCAGGCACACCGCCGACGACGCCAGACGGAAAACCAGAAACACCCGGCGCTCGGCTGTTTTTCTTCTGGTCGCACGCTCATCGGCCTGCGAATCCCTCTGATCCCCGTCGTTTGCGGTGTGCTCCGCACGGCCGCGAAAAGCGGCCTGCGCGGTAATCGCGAGGACCGGAAGCAGGAACAGCGGCAGATATTTGAGGGCACCCATGATCGTTCCCCGCATGGTCCAGCCGAATTCCTCCATCGCCTGACCGCCCAGGCCCGCCATCCCCACGGAGAGGAAGGAATCCGCCATCCGGTGGTAAACCAGCTGTGCAGAATAGTACAGAAAGAGTCCAAGTCCGAAAACAAGACTGACAAGAGAGCCGATCACCCGGTGCCTGTCCATAAGGCCCGGCAGAATGGTGAGAAACAGCGCCTCCGCTGGCAGAAAAACGATCAGCGTGAGATTGCCGGGCTTTACGCCGCAGCCTGTGCACAGGCGCAGAAGAATCTCCCAGCACAAAAGGGCGGCAAACCAGACGGCAAACCGGGCGATGTCTCTTCGAAGCATCCCCGGCCGTGCCGTCCTGTTTTCCGCGACGGTATCAATTCTGTTTTCCAGTTCGGAAGTCACAACCGGTCAGGGCTTCTTTTCAGGCCTTCTCGGCTCGAGATCGAAATCAAGCTTGTAATCCTTAATCGTCAGCGCCTTTTCGCCGCTCACCTCATCCGTCACAAGCCGCAGGTCACCCTTGACCTCCCGGGCAAAGGGAATTTTCGCGCCGTAAAGCATATCCCAGTTCCAGATCTGACTCAGCGCCACGCCGCTGTACTTCATCTTTCCCGTTCCGTTTAAGGTAAACTGGACATATCCCGGCTTGTAATCGGAGGGGCTGATGGTAAAGGTTCCGGAATAGGTGGAGCTGGTCTCCTCGCTGAGAAGATCACCGTAACGGATGTTGAATTCGGTTCCGCTGTTTTGTTCCGTGAAATAGCGCTTCAGCTGCTCCAACGTGTAATAGGTTTTGCTGTACTGCGAGGAGATCGTGAATTCCCCGGAGCCCGTGCGCATGGCAGCGTTAAAATGGCCCTTCAGGGTCACGCCGTCCTTCTGGTACGAAAAATCTCCCTTTTCGTTGAGTTCAATCCGCTCCGCGGCCCTGAGCTTTTTCTCCGCCGTCTGATCGTCCCAGAAGCTCAGTTCGCAGTAGCCTTCGTCCCCACCGATGACATAGGTGTCATCAACAAAGGTTTCCCCATCCTTTTCGTCCTCCCAGAACAGAGTCACCTGCCAGTCAACCGTGGCGGAAGCATCAAATTTGCCGGACAGCCGTCTGATCTCCGGCTTGGTAAGGGCCGCAAACTTCGTGTTCATCCCGCTTTTCAAAAGCTTCTGCTCCGCGAGGAAATCGCAGAAATCCCGGATGGCCTCCTGTTTGGCCTCGGGACTGTTCCAGGCCTTCCTTGCCGACGCCCGGCTCACCCATTCATTCATCAGATCGCCGTAATTCCAGCTTCCGGGGCCGCAATCCTCCAGCTTCTTCTCATCCACATACTGGGAGATGAATCCCCTCACGCAGACCATGCGCTCAAGCCTGGCGGTGAGGTTGTAGTCCTCTTTTGTCGTCTCGCCGAAGAATGCGGCGTAATTGCTGCTGTTCAGGCAGCCCGTGCTCTTCATCATCTCCTTGATGATGATCTCCTCCCGGGCTTTGATGGCGGCTGCCTTACTCTCCTGCTCCGCCCGAAGCTCGAAATACTTTATGAGGCCGTCCTCGGCGTATTTCTCCAGGCGGTTCCTCTCCGATTCCGGCATCTCCTCGTAGGAGGCGTATTGACTCCATTCCTTATCCCTCAGCCGCAGCTCCTGCCAGATTTCCTCCATCTTGTCCAGGCGGTAGAAGCGGGCGATGCCCTTGGCTTTGGTGAAGCCGCTGGAGTAATTGAGATATTCCAGGAAGCTCTCCCGGTTTTGCGCGATGACCTCGTTGCCGAACAGGAAGGTCGCACCGTTCTTGTAGATGTGGTAGAGCTCCTCCACCTCGTTGGCCTTCCAGTAGGTAAAAGCCGTGTTGGCACAGGTCCCAAGGAATCTCGCACCCTTTGTGCCAAGCTCCACCGCGGGATGGATTCCCTGCATGACGCCTCCAAGTTCCTCCATGGCTCCGGTCGTGTCGCCTCCCGCAAGACGGCCGGCCACCCTTGCCACTCCCGTCAGGCTTCCGATGACGTCGGGAGAGGTACTGGCCGATGCCGCATCCTGCAGCACCTCCGGCTTGAAGACCGCTCCGGCGCGCTCGCTGTATTGCAGTTCCTCCCAGGCCTTCTTGATGACATCATTCGCCATGTCCTCAAATCCTGCTGCCGCCGCATCTTTATTGTCGTCCATAACGGCGCGCAGCATGCCGGCCGCCGCGCCGCTGCCGAGCTTAACGGCAGCCCCAAGCGTTTCTTTTCCGCCGTCCGCGATCTTGCCGCCGACCCCGCCGACCAGAAGCTTCGTGGCGGACTGGAGAAGATCCTTCCCCGCCTCTTCCGTCAGCTTCAGGGCTTCGATCTTCTTTTTGAGATAGGGCTCCAGCTCGGAAGCCGCCTGTTCATAGCGCCCCTGTTCCACGGCCATCTTCATGCTGTAGGAATCCAGGAAAGCGTCGATCTGCTCCGCCTCTGTCAGTTTTCCGCCCCACCAGTAGGAGAAGTGAGGAATGACCAGACGCATCTCCCCTTTCTCGAGATCGTAGCTGTCCGGATAGAGATAACGGATTTTCTTTGCCTTTTCGTCATAGTAAGCAAAAACGTAGCTCCCGACATCGGCATCCCCTCCCGAGCCCATCGGCAGGGTCAGCGTAATATCGCCGCCGAAATACTCTCCCTTATAGCCGTCGCACTTGATTTCCACAGGGGAGATGATCTCCTCAAACACGCCTTCCTGCAGGGCGCCGAAGTTCTGCAGCTGCTTCTTTGTGAGCGGTGTGGCGGCAAGCGTGGTGTCCCTCGTGAAGGTGCCGGCATCCACGGTGAGGGAGAGACCGTCCGCACTGCTTCCGATGGTGCTGTCCGCGTTTGCGGAAACCCCGCCGGATACGCCCTTCGTCTCCCTGACCGGCAGGGCTTTATTCACCTTTTTGGCGCATTCGACCGTCACGGCGATGTAGCAGCGGATCCCGTTGTCCATGGAGGCGATGACGGTGGCATGACCGCGCCCGACCGCCGTGATCCTGCCCTTATTCGTCACCTTCACCACGTCTTCATCCGTCGTGCTCCACTTGAAATCCGCGGCCTTGTATTTTGTATTTTTGAGGCCGGCAGGTGCGCTCTTTTTCACCTTCAGGGTCAGC
>JAIKYU010000081.1 GCA_024682835.1 Lachnospiraceae bacterium
GATCCTCGCGCCGTAGAACAGCTCTTTGTCTCTGGGAAGAAGCGCTTCCTGCGCCTCCTTCGGGGCCGATCCAAAGAATCTCTTATCCTGAATAAACGCCACTGCCGATATCAGCATCAGCGTGATCGCCGCACAGAATACGATCGCCAGAAAAATCGTTAAGAGCATCTCGTTCCGCCTTTCCTGTTTACCCCAGCGCCACGTCCAGCGCCATCATCAGGCTGAAGCCCGCGGCGAAGGCAATGACGCCGACATTGGAATGTTCCCCGACCGACAGCTCGGGAATGAGCTCCTCCACCACGACATAGAGCATGGCGCCCGCGGCAAAGGAGAGCAGATAAGGCATCGCGGGGATGATAAAGCCCGCGAGGATTACCGTCAGTCCGCCGAAAATCGGCTCCACCGCACCGGACAGCACGCCGAGAACAAACGATTTCGGCTTGTTCTTACCCTCCGCGTATAGCGGCATGGAAATGATCGCGCCCTCAGGGAAATTCTGAATGGCAATGCCGAGCGCGAGCGCCAGGGCGCCGCCCGCGGTGATCAAACCGGAGCCGTTCACCAGACCGGCATAGACAACGCCGACCGCCATTCCTTCCGGGATGTTGTGCAGCGTTACCGCGAGCACCAGCATCGCGGTCCGTGTCAGCCTGCTCTTGGGACCCTCCACCTGATCGATCACGATGTGCAGATGCGGGATCACATGATCCAACAACAGCAGGAACAGGATCCCCAGCCAGAAGCCGATAAAGGCCGGCACGAATGACCACTGTCCTCTGTCGGCCTCCTGCTCAATGGCCGGAACGATCAGACTCCAGATGGATGCCGCTACCATCACGCCCGCAGCAAATCCCGATAACGCGCGCTGCACGCCGATCTTCAGTTCCTTCTTCAGGAAGAATACGCAGGCCGCTCCCGCCGATGTCCCGATAAACGGGATCAGAAGTCCTGATAATACTGTATTCACGTCGTCACCTGATCGATCCAGTCGCAGATCGTGTCGAGGGCAAGCTTCCCGTTGCCGACATTGCAGTGATTCTGCGCGTCCTCCTTATCGGTAAAGAGGCGGAAGGTGAGGGATCTGACATTCGTGAGCATATTGATCTCGCGTCCGATCAGACGGTAGTCAATGAAATGATCTCCGTTGGCTCCGAGGATCAGCATATCCTGCGTGATCCTGTCTGCAACCGGCGCCAGATCGTAGAGTTTTAACTTCTTCGCGTAGCTGTAGGCATCCGGTGCCTCATAGGCGTAGCAGCCGTGGCGGATCCCCCAGTCGATGATTGGGGATTTCTTCGCTTTCTTTTCGAAGACGAGATTGAGGAGGCCCTTCGCGTGCAGTTTCATGAAGAGATGGAATGCCCGCTGGACGGGCATCGGCTGCATGCTCACCAGGATATCCTGAAAGCAGGGAAAGACCGACCAGGCCACCACCCGCTTGATCCGTTTATCGAGCGCCGCGGCTCTGGGGGCCAGATACCCGCCGAGGGAGATCCCGATGATCGTCACATCCTCGAGATGGAAATAATCCAGAATCGCGCCGGTCGGCTTCTCCCATTCATGGGTGAAATGCACGCCCTGCAGACGCATGACGCCGCCCTGGCCGGGTCCTTCAAACATGTAGACCTCAAAACCCTTTTCCTGAAGATAGAGCACCGAGAAGAGGAACTCCTCGAAATAACTGTCGTTGCCGCCGTGGAGTACGATCGTGCCTCTGCTCTTTCCCGTCGGCACGACATGCATCACGGGGAGCTTCACATCGCCGAAGGGCACCTCGACGCGATCGATCCGTTTGTGCTCTCCCTCAAAGAAATCCGCATAATACGCGTCAAAGAGCTTTGTTGCTTTTTCGTAATACTTCTTCTTGTCCGGATCGCCGTCGTACATGAAGAACTCGCTCATCCGATAATAGGCGATGGCGTTTCCGGTCCTGCCTTCCTCCAGAGCCGTATCACCGAGCCCGATCAGTTCCCGTTTCCAGTCGGCACTGTCATGGATCTTACGGGAGACCTTTTCTACATCCTCCAGTCTGCCGCCGTCCCAGTTGATCACGCGGTTCAGCTGATAGTTGAAATTGGGTTCGTCATTTAGCTGATAGACGCCCTTCTTCAGGACGACCGGCTGCGTGACATCGTACTTTTCCATCCGTGAGGTTTCCTTTTACATGGTTTATTATTCGTCCGTTCTCTGCGGAATCGCCTCTGCGATCGTTTCGATCAGCCGACATTCTCCGCCGACGATGCCAGTGTATTCCAGTAGAATCTGCTGAGGCATTCATAGGTCTCATCGCTGATCGAATGCTCCAGCAGGCAGGCGTCATTGTCCGCCGTGTGTTCGCTCACGCCGATGCTCCGGAACATCCTGGATAACAGCAGATGCTTGTTATAGATCTTTTCGGCGGCGTCTTTTCCGAGATCGGTAAAGAGAATGTTACCCTCCTCATTGAAGTAGATCAGATTCTCCTGCCGGAGCTTTTTCATGGCCACACAGACACTGGGCTTGGACACGCCCAGCTCCTTGGCCACATCGACCGACCGCACCTTTCCCTTCCGGTTAAGAAGGATCAGAATGCTCTTCAGGTAGTTTTCCGACGAACAACTCTTTGTCATTTTCTTATCTTTTCTCTATTTGCAGGCATTCGCGTCAGTTGTCGGTCGATCGCCTTTGACCAGTAACAGATTCGTCATGCTCTTCAGTCCCAACGCGACCGTGGATCCGTTGTGCAGCATGGCCGATGTGGCGGGCGGGAGGATCCCTGCGATCCCGAGAAGGATCAGTGCCGAATTGAAGCCGACGATGGTCCGGTAATTGAAGCGGATCCTCTTCATCAGGAGGGTACTGAGTTCCCGCAGGACGACGATGGCCTCCAGATCCTCGGAGCTGATCGTGATGTCCGCGATCTGTCGCGCGATCTCCGCGCCCTCACTGATCGCGATCCCCGCGTCAGCAGCAGACAGCGCCGGGGAATCATTGATCCCGTCGCCGACCATGATCACGCGCCTGCCATCCGCCTTTGCTTTCTCCACATAGGCCGCCTTGTCCTCCGGAAGAACCTCCGCGTAGTATTCGTCGATTCCGGCGGATGCCGCGATCGCAGCGGCCGTGCGCTCGCTGTCGCCGGTCATCATCACGACATGGCCAAACCCCTGTTCCTTCAGTTTTGCGACAACATCGGCGCATTCCGCACGCATCGGATCCTCGATCAGGATGACCGCAGCCAGTTTTCCCTCCTTCGCGAAATAAAGATGGGAGTATGCATCCGGCAGATTGTCGAAAAGCTCCTGTTTGTCATCCGGTATCATCGTCCGTTCATCCTCAAAGACAAAGTGGTAGCTGCCGATCACGACCTTCTTCCCGTCGATATGCGAGGCGATCCCGTGCGCAACGATGTACTCCGCCTTCGTGTGCATCTCGTCATGGAGGAGTCCCTTGTCGGAAGCGGCGTCCACCACCGCACGCGCAACCGAGTGCGGGAAATGCTCCTCCAGACACGCCGCCTGGCGCAGCAGTTCGTCCTCGGACTCCTCACAGAACGAAATCACCCTTTTTACGGTGGGACGGGCTTTCGTCAGGGTTCCTGTTTTGTCAAAAATGATGGTATCCGCGTCGGCGACGGCCTCCAGGAATCTTCCGCCCTTAACCGTGATACCGTATTCCGTGGCTTCCCGGATGGCGGACAACACCGAGAGCGGCATCGCCATCTTGAGGGCGCAGGAATAATCCACCATGAGAACAGATACCGCTTTCGTCACATTGCGGCTGAACAGCCAGGTGATCGCGGATGCCGCAAGTGTATACGGGACCAGTCGGTCGGCAAGCCGCTCCGCCCTGCTCTCCAGAGACGATTTCAGTTTCTCCGACTCCTCGATCATCTTCACGATCTTGTCAAAGCGGCCGCAGCCTTCCACCTGTGTCACCGTGACGGTGAGCTCGCCCTCCTCCACCACAGTTCCGGCAAAGACCGCAGATCCCTCGCATTTGCGCACCGCTGCAGACTCCCCGGTCATGGAGGCCTGATTGACCATCGCTTCGCCTTCGTCCACGTCCCCGTCGAAGGGGATCATATTTCCCATCCGCACGACGACCCGGTCGCCGCAGACGATGCGCGAGGAATCTGTCAGGACTTCTCCCTGATCCGTCAGAAGCCACACCTGATCGACATTGAGCGACATTCTTCTCGCCAGATCATCCACCGACCGCTTATGAGTCCATTCCTCCAGCGTATCGCCGATCCCCAGCAGAAACATCACATTGGAAGCGGTGTTATAGTCACCGATGAGCATCGCGGCCGAGATGGCGATCGCGTCAAGGAGTTCTACTCTGACCCCGAACGAAGCATTTCCGATCGTCTTCAGCCCCCGCCACACATACTTCACGGCTCTGATCCCGTCCCAGATCAGGCGAATCCGGAACGGCAGGAGCATCCTTTTCCCGTAATGCATAAGGATCGATCCGATGATCCGATCGCGGTATCCCGCGGACGCCTCCCTGCCGGAGCTCTCGTAGACCCTCTCCGGCACAGTCGTTCCTTGAAAAGAGAATCCCTTCAGGATCTCCAGGATCCGCGCCCTGTCGCCGTCAAACCGGATCACCGCGTCCGCTGTCCGCTCGTAGACATGCACCTCCCGGATCTCCGGAAAGCTCTGCAGATAATAATCCAGCGTGTCCGCCTCCCGGAAGGTCATGCGCTTCATCGGGAGATGGACGCGGATCCTGAATCTGATTTCATGTTTGATCGTGTATCTCATATCTGTTTCACCGAATTCCAAATGATGGTATTCACAGGTTGAAACCAGCACGAAACAGCATCATGATGCCGGTTCAGACTGTCATCATTCTCCATCCTCTTCTGTCTCAGCTTTCGCCGCTCTTTCCTCGTTGATTTCCTTCGCCTCCTCGTAAATATCGGAGCAGTTCTCCTGCAGGACTGCGACCTGATCCAGCACGGAGTCCTTGGCCCGCAACACGCCGGCGGTGCAGTGCGTATAGACCTTCTTCGCGTCCTTCGAGGACAGGAGCTTGATGCCCTCTAATCCGAACAGGGTACCCAGCGCAAAGATGCCGATCTTCTTCCAACTCATGATCATTCCCTCCTTTTTGTTTGATCTCCATAAGCACAGCTTACGGTTTTCCTTTCATTCCATCCCGGGACATCACCCCTGCGAGACCACTTCCCACATCTGTCCCATGTTCTTGAAGCCGCCCTCCGGCAGACAACTCCTACACATCTTTCCGCCGCTGCCCGAGGTGCATCCGCTGCAGCCGTGACAGTTCACCTGATTCCCGATCACACGGCGGATCATGCCGATGTGCTCGAGGTATTCGATCAGCCGGAGCACGCCGGGAATGTCGGTATCCAGTTCCTCCGCCAGCATGAGGATCGTCCTCGCGTGACCGTCCTTTAAGAGTTCCATCAGTCTGTTCAGCCTGTTGTCCATCTCGCGTCACCAGAACAGCAGTCCGATGTGATAGACGATCGTCGAGAGCAGCAGTGCGCCCACCGTGTAATAGACCGCGATCTTTGCGGTCCACTTCGCGGACGCGGTCTCCTGATAGGTGGCGGCAAGCGCGACCACACAGGGCATGTTGAAGGTGATCGCGAAGATGAACGCCAACGCCTCAGGTCTGCTGACATTGGCAAGCAGCAGTTCGCTTAAGTTGGCAGCTGTGCCGGCGCCACTCATGGCGTCACTGAAGGCGCCGTAGAAGGAGCCGTCCGTGAACAGCGCGCTGATCACGCCGAGCGCGCCCTCTTTGCCGACGGAGGAGGCAATGAACGCCATGAAGAGCTGCCAGCCCATGCCGAAGATCCTGGTGACCGGCTCGATCGCTTTGCCGAACCGGTAAAGGATCGGATCCGAGCCCGGTACAAAGGAATACGAGAGCAGCCAGAACAGCGCGCAGACTAAAAGCACCACCTTGGAGACGCGTAAGAAGGTATCCTTCGTGCGGCCCAGTACATAACGGAGGAGTGCTCCCCACTTCGGCCTGTGATAGGGGGGGAGCTCCATGATCATCCCGTAGCGGTCCTCCGGCTTGACCAGGGTTCTGCCGAAGATCTTCGCCGTGATCCACATGTGCAGGATCATGGTCCCAAGGATCGCGATGATCACGAGCACCGCGCCGGGACCGAAGAACAGCGTCGAGAGCATCGGGATCACCGACCACGCGGCGCCGCAGGGAACTGCCCACGCCAGGGCGATCGTCAGCACCTTCTGTCCCCAGTTGTCGATCACGCGTGCGCCGGCCGCACCGCCCATGGTGCATCCGAAGCTGACTAAAAACGGCATCACAGATTTGCCCTGCAGACCGAGCTTCGCCATGGAATTGTCAAACACGTACGATACGCGCGCCATGACGCCGACCTCCTCCAGCAGGCCGAATACCAGGAGCACGCCGAACACAAAGCCCAGCATCTGGAAGATGTAAGCAAAGGACTGGATCACCACGTTGCAGATCAGGGTGATCAGGATATCGCTGACACCCGCGGAAGCAAGTGCGGCCCCCACGGGTGTCTTCAGCGCACCGAATGCCATCCCGACGCCCATCAAAGGGAGCGCAGGGATAAACGAACCGATAAGTCCCAGAAGGATCGTCAGGATGACTGCCGGCTTCCCCCAGGTGGGATTCAGATAGATCCGGTCCAGCTTTCCGAGCGATACCTTCTCCTTCTTCTCCTTGCGGATCCCCTCGAGCAGTTCATCGATCCAGGCGAACTTGCTGTTGCCGGTCGCCAGCGCGCCGCCCGCGGAGCGCCGGATCTGATCCAGCTTCTCTCCCGCTTCCAGGGAAAGCGTCCTCTTTAAGTCCACCACAACAGGCTTGTCATTCTCAATCGCCTTGACCGTCAGCCACAGGGAGGAGAAATTCTTCACACTCCCCTCCGGGATCAGAGCCTTGAGCTCTTCGTATCCCTCGATCTTCTGAAACTCCGCATCCAGGCCCGCGACATTGATCACGCTCTTATCCCGGATCGCGCGGTCCATGGCGGCATAGAATGCGTCATACTTTTTGTTGTCCGTCGCCGAGAGCTGTACAACAGGGATCCCGAGTCTTTCTTCCAGGGCCTTCACATTGACCGTCTTTCCCTGCTCCGCTGCCACATCGGCCATGTTCAGCACCAGGAAGCTCGGTACGTTGACGCCGGCATAATCCGCCATCATGTACAAGCTTCGCTCCAGCTGCGAGCTGTCCGCCAGGATACAGACGACATCCGCCTTCCCGGAGGCGATGAAATCGCGGGTGATCACCTCTTCGTCGGAATTGGCCGTCAGGCTGTAGGAACCCGGAAGATCCGCCACCGCATATTCCTTTCCATTGCGGGTAAAGGTTCCTTCCTTCTTTTCTACGGTCTTACCCGGCCAGTTGCCCACGTGCTGTCTGAGTCCCGTCAGCGCGTTAAAGATCGTGGATTTTCCCGAATTGGGCTGCCCGAGCAGTGCTATCGTTGCTGTCATGCGCTCACCTCCGTCACTTCGATCTGACTGCATTCCTCTCTGTTCAAGGCGATCATGGTGTCCCTGGAATACACCAGCATGGGGCGATTCTTATCGTTGCGGATCACCGCCACGCTACAGCCCGGCGTGATGCCGATCGAGGTGATCCTGCTGCGGAAACGCTCATCCCCTTTGATCGCCTGGATCTTTGCCTCTTTGTCCGGTCTTACCTCGCTTAAGCTCATTTCTTTCTGCCTCCTCTTGCTCAATGAATCGACCTGACCTCATATCCCAGATCGTTCACTGCTTTTTTGAGCACCTCATCGCTCACTTCCTTCGCGTATTTGATGACCGCCTGCTTCCTGCTGCCGATCACCTTCGCGCTGATGCCGTCAATGGAATTCAATACATTCTGCACCCGCGTATAGCAATGTTCGCAGTGCATCCCGTCGATCCGCATCACCTTTTTCCCTATGACCCTGTCGAGCTTTCGGGGCTTTGATCTGACATCCGAACCGCCGCCTCCGCAGCAGGCTCCCTGCCCTTTAAAATGCGCGACGGTGCTTTTGATCGCGAAGAAAAATGCGACCGCCAGAATGACAATGATGATGAGATTGGAAACCATGACGAAATGCTCCTGAACCTGTTTCCGCGGATCGGCCTGATGAAGGATCAGCCGTTCGTGATCTGCCCCTGCAGTTTCCCGGGCTCTGCGCAGCCGATCTTTTTCCTGGGGCAGCTCCCGGCCATGGGACAGCCGATGCAATGGCTGCCCCGCTTCTTCTCTTTGTAGATATAGGCGCAGGCTCCCGAAATAAGGAGGGATACAACCGCGATAATGATGATATTGGAGAGGACTGCGCCCATAATCAACTCCTTTTATCTCTTACTGTGCGGACAGCTGATATTCCGCTGCCATCTTCTTCTGGTTACTCTTGATGCAGGCAACGATGATACCCGCAAAGCACGCGATCGCGATCAGACCGCCGACAAAGCCCGCACCGACCGTGCCGGTCGTAAAGAGCGTGCCGAACTGATAGACCAGGAAACCGACCGTGAAGCCGGTGGCGAGCTGCAGACCGATCGCGCCCCACAGCCATTTTGCCGATTTCATCTCGGAGTTCATGGCGCCCAGCGCCGCGAAGCACGGAGGGGTGTAGAGGTTGAACATCAGATACGCCAGTGCCGCGACCTTCGTGATACCCATGGCCATTGCGACCGCATTGCCCTCACCGATGAGCTCGAGCTCTTCCGTATCAATCAGATTCGAGATCGCGTAGACTGTAGCGATCGTACCGACGACATTCTCCTTCGCGATAAAGCCCGTGATGGCCGCTGCCGCCAGCTGCCAGGAGGCGATGCCCACGACCGGAACGAGCAGCCAGGAGAACGGTCCCGCGATGCCCGCGAGGATGGAAGTATTCTCCATTCCTTCCTCCACAGCCTGGAACTGCCAGTTGAAGGTCTGCATGATCTGTACGACGGTGTTGCAAACGAGGATCACGGTTCCTGCCTTTACGATATATGCTTTGCCGCGCTCCAGCATGCTCTTAAGTGCGAAGATGAGACTCGGAACCTTGTACTCGGGAAGTTCGATGATGAAGAAGCTCTTGCGGTACTTCATACCCGTGATGGCCTTGATGAGCAGGGCGCCCAGCAGGATCAGAACGATACCCAGCATGTAGCACACAAAGCTGACCCATCTGGATTCCGGGAAGAAGGCGCCGGAGAAAAGTGCGATGACCGGGAGCTTCGCGCCGCAGGGCATGAAGGTCGCCAGCATCGCGGTGGATCTGCGCTCTCTCTCATTCTTGATGGTCCGGCAGGCCATGATCGCGGGAATGCCGCAGCCGGTGCCGATGATCATCGGGATGACCGACTTGCCGGAGAGACCGACCTTCTTAAAGATCGGATCCAGGACGACCGTCGCCCGGGACATGTAGCCGCAGTCCTCCAACAGCGCGATCAGGAAATACATCACCATGACGAGCGGCAGGAAACCGACCACAGCGCCCACACCGCCGATGATGCCGTCGATCAGCAGCGCATACAGGAGCGGATTCGCGTCACCCAGCTGTTCACCCGCCCACTCCTTGAAGGTATCGATCCAGCCCGCGAGGATATCGGCGAGCCAGGTGCCGACCGTCGTCTGGCTGATGTAGAAGACTAAGAACATGATGCCCGCGAAGATGATCAGACCCAGGACCGGATTTGTCACCACCTTGTCGATCGCGTCTCCCGCGTTGCGGTCCTTCGTGAGGACCTTCCGGTTCTCGGTCTCCTTCACGATCCCGTTCACGAAATCAAAGCGCTTGCGGTCCGCTGCCTCTACGGCGTTTTTGTCCTGCAGGTCCACCTTGCCCTGATGGTACGGCGCCTTCTGCCCTTTGCCTTCGAGGCTTGCCGCTGCACTGACCGCCTCTTTGATCCCCTTGTCCGAAGTGGACACCGTGTAGATGACGGGGCAGCCAAGCTTCTGCGAAAGCTTCTCAGCATCGATCTTATTGCCCTTCTTGTCGTTGACGTCCGTCTTGTTGAGGGCCACGACCACCGGGATCCCCAGCTCCAGGAGCTGCGTGGTGAAGAAGAGGCTTCTGCTTAAGTTCGTGGCATCCACGATGTTGATGATGGCATCGGGATGCTCATGCTTCACATAGCCGCTGGTGATGCTCTCCTCCGACGTGAAGGGCGACATGGAATAGGCGCCGGGCAGGTCGACCGCGATCAGCTCTTTTCCGCTGTCGTTGTACTTGTCCTTGATGCGGCTTTCCTTGCGGTCCACCGTCACGCCGGCCCAGTTGCCGATCTTCTCGTTTCTTCCCGTCAGCGCGTTGTACATGGTCGTCTTCCCGCTGTTGGGATTTCCCGTGAGTGCGATTCTCATTTTCTTCCTTCCTCCTTGTAGAATGACTGTTGACATGTGACTTGTTCCGGTCGGACCCGATCCCGTAACTCGTCGCTTCGCGACTTCGAACGGTATCAGGCTCCTTTTATAAGCACTTATCGTGCGATACCTGCCGGATCCTCTGCGAAAGGTCGCTTCGTCACCGGCTTTGTTCACTTATCGAAATGCGTTTCCTATATCGCGATAGCCGCGCCTAACTCCGGGTCGATGTTATAGCGCGCATCCTTGATGGAAACTACCAGATTTCTGGTCTTATCGACGACCGTGATCTTCTCTCCGCTGTAGCATCCCAGGGAAAAGAGAAACTGCTCGATCTCCTCGTCGCCGCCGGTGTCCACCCCTGTGATCTCGTATTCCTTTCCGATCTCCGCATCATTCAGATTCATGGTTTTCTGCCTTTCACCCCGATGAAATTTGCATATGCTAACTCGTGCCCCGAAAAAATGGTTAGCAACTTCTAACCAACAGCTATTATATTTAGCCTATGCTAACATGTCAAGAGAAATCTAAAAAAAATATAAACAGATTCCGTTTGCACCCGCTCCAGGCGCGATATCACTTGTCTGATCGGGGGATTTATGGTAGTCTGTAAGTGTTAACTAACAGGGAAGGGGGGCATCACCCATGGCTTTGCAGGAATCCGGAGAAATGTACCTGGAAACAATCTATGTTCTTTCGCAGCAAAAAGCAGCGGTCCGCTCGGTGGACGTCGCCGACTACATGAATTTTTCCAAGCCGTCCGTCAGCCGTGCGATGGGATTGCTCAGAGATGAAGGTCTTCTGAAAAAGGACACGGGAAATGATCTGAAGCTGACCGAAGCCGGCGAGATCCTTGCGAAGCGCATCTATGAACGGCACACCGTGCTCACCACCCTGTTCATCAATCTCGGCGTCGATGAGGAGACTGCTGCCGAGGACGCGTGCCGGATCGAGCACTACATCAGCGACAAGACCTTTGACGCGGTGAAGCGGCACATGATGAAATGCAACAAATAGCTGTCACTCGTGCATCCTGTACTCCGTGTCCTCCGCGATCATCTCAAGCATGATGCGGGCAAATTTCTCATCAAACTGCGTGTTCATTCCCTTTTCTATCTCACTCTTTACATGATCCTGAGGAATGATGTCACGATAGCTTCTATGGCTGGTCATGGCGTCATATGCATCCGCGACCGCTATGATCCTTGCTTCTTCCGGGATCTCTTCGCCTTTTAGGCCGTCAGGATAGCCACGGCCGTCGTATCGTTCATGATGCCATCTCGCACCGGTCACGAGCTTGGGCATCTCGCTGACAGTAGTCAGGATCTCGGCTCCCACCGAGGGATGTGTCTTGATCGTCGCGTACTCCTCATCGGTAAGCTTTCCCTGCTTATTGATGATCGAATCCGGGACGCCGATCTTGCCGACATCATGCAGAAGACCCATGATATAGATCTCTTCCTGCCTGTCTTCGTCATAACCGTATCTTCGCGCGATCTCCCTGGAATACGCCGCCACTCTTTCGGAATGGCCGTTCGTATAGGCATCCTTGGCATCTATTGTCTTGGCGAGCGTATGCACGACATGCAGGGAAAGGCTTTCCAGCTCGGCTGTCTTTTTTGCGACTTCACAGTGAAGGTCCCTTTGAAGACTGATGAGGTCGATCAGATTTCTGATCCTGATCTTTAATGCTTCCGACGAAAAAGGCTTTCTGATAAAGTCCATTGCGCCGAGCGAAAGTCCCTTTGCCTCCGAATCGGAATCCTCGTTCGCTGTAAGGAAGATGACGGGAACCGTCTCCCGCGAATTCTCGCTCTCCCATTTTCTCTATGCACCGATGGTCTCAAAACCATCCATATCAGGCATCCTGATATCCAACAGAAGAAGATCCACCGGATTCATCCTGATGTAATCCATCAGAAGCCTTCCGCTCTTTAAGCATGTGACCTTAAACCCGGCTTCCGTCAGGATCAGATTTGCCTGTTTCAGAATAACGGCGTCGTCATCGACAACCACAACCCGTTCGCCCATCTATGGACCTCCATCCTCAAAGAAAATCAAGCCAGCATTACATTCTGTTGGTCCATCTATTATTCTCAAAGAATTCATTGATTGACGCAACGATTTCATCCTTGGACATCGTTTTAAGAAGATAGCCCTGCGGCTTCAGCCTCATCACGTTCATAACGCTTTCCCTGTCGGATTTGACCGCCGTGATCCTGTATTTCTCAGCAAGCCAGCCCTGAAGCATTTTTAAAAATGTCGCATCGTCGTCAACGAGCAGAATATGCTTGCCGAGCTTTTTCTCTTCCGTGATCTTTGCGATCTCCTTCAGTTTTTCCGTGACATTCTGGGCGTCAAACGGGCGTTTGAATTCCCAGGTGATACATCTCTGCGGAATATACTGTTTGATCTCATCCATTTCTCCGCCATAACCGATCAGACAGACCGGAAGATCCTCATCCTCGCAGAGATCCTTGAGATAAACAAGTGCATCCGCAGATTCATAGACATATTCATCCGCGAGCAGAATAATGATATCCGTATCTTCCTTTACTTTCGAAATGCTTTTTACCACAGGCTCGGCATGAACGGTTTCAAAACCGCTTTTCTTAAGATTGGAATCAAGCGCATCCATCATAAAACCGGAGCCGCGGCTTACAATCAATATCCTGGTTGCCATTTATTCTATCCCCCTGTCAAGTATTCCGGGTATGAGATCATAATCATAATTATCCACTTCCTTAACCAGACGTTCATAACGGGTCATTTCATCTTCCGGCATTCTGTACGCGCTCAGCGATTCCACCACATGGGCCACAGAATCAAAAACATAGGAAGCGCAGAACTGCGAAAGCGCCGTATACGCTTCATTGAGATAATCGTCCGATATCAGCGGCCTTGTGCCATCCTCGGGATTCACCTCTTCTTCCGCGTGAAGAGGTTCCAGCGCGGATGCAAGCTTCCTGTACTCCTCTATCAGAACGGGCAATTCTTTCCCCAGCTTTTCCACATCCTCCATGTCGCCGGCCTTTTCCAGTTCAGCGGCATGATCCCCAAGATGAAGCGCACCGATAACCCGTGACGTGCTCTTGAGTGCATGAACACGGATGGTTGTGTTTTTCAGATCTCCGGCATTCCAGAGTTTCTCGATTTCATCTGCGTTCTCAGCTGCCGAATCAAGATACATCTTAAGCGTCGTCATATACGAACGTTTGGATCCGCAATGTCCCAGGCCGGAGCCCACATCCAGTTCCAGAATCGTAAAGACAAAGTCCGGAATCACCACATCATCTTCACCGGTATCCTCGTCCGGAGGAGCGATCTTGCCGTCCGGAAGATACGAAAGGAGCATGGTCTCGAGCCTGTCGGGATCGATCGGCTTGGTAATGTAATCATCAAAGCCTGCGTTAATATACATTTCCCGCATGCCCGATATCGCATTTGCGGTAAGGCAGATGATCGGTGTCCCGTCGTTGGGTGTTCCCTTAAGACCATGCATCTCCGCAAGCATCTCGATACCGTCTTTGTTCGGCATCATGTGATCCAGGAAGATCATATCGTAATGCTTGTTTTTATACATCGGAATCGCTTCATCGCCGCTCTCTGCCGTATCGATCTGAATCTTTGTGCGGCTCAAAAGATTTGTAAAGACCGTAAGGTTGACCGGCGTGTCGTCGACAACAAGCACTTTTGCATGAGGCGCGGTGAACTTCTCATGATAACCCTGTCTTTCATTAAGCGAGAGTCTGAAGGCATCCTCATAGTTGCCGATCGGTCCCCATTTTACCACTTTCTGCTCCAGATCAAAAGAAAACACCGAGCCCTCTCCGTATTTACTTTCAACCTGAAGGCGACTGCCCATCATGGCGAGAAAGCTCTGTGCTATGTTCATGCCGAGGCCTGTCCCTTCGATGCTGCGGTTTCTTTTTTCCTCAATCCGCTCGAAAGCCGTGAACAGGCGGTCCATATCCTCGGGCTTGATACCGATTCCGGTATTGGAAACACTGATCTTCAAAATGATCGTATCGGACTTTTCAGGATTCTTTTTATATCCGACAGAAAACGTGATGGAGCCTTCCTTGGTGTATTTTACCGCATTGGATAAGATGTTGGTGATGATCTGCTTGATCCGGATCTCATCGCCGTGTAGGATCGACGGGATTTCCCCGTCCACGTCGATCTTGAATGTGAGGCCTTTATCCTCCGCCTTCTTCTGCACCATGTTCACAAGGTCGTTCAGCAGGGGCACAAAGCTGTAATCCACGTTGATAATGTCCATCTTGCCGGCTTCGATCTTGGAGAAGTCCAGAATGTCATTGATGATCCCTAAGAGCGTATTGCCCGCGGTCCGGATGCTCTCGGAATAACTGATGATCGTCTCGTCGTCGCTGTCCCGCAGCACCATTTCGTTCAGGCCCAGAATGGCGTTCATGGGCGTGCGTATGTCATGCGACATGGTGGACAGGAAGTGCGACTTGGCTTTGTTGGCCTGATCCGCCTCTTCCGCCGCTTCCGACAGTTTACGGTTAAAGATCATCAATACCACAAAATTGAATATGAGCAGAATGATCAGCCCCACCGAGACGATACCGAGCAGGAGCCAGTCAATCGCGCGGTTTTCCAGCAGGTCATCCAACGGAATGTACGCGATAAGATACCAGATCTTCAGGGACTCCAGCGGCATATAGGCGATCATGCAGTCCTCGCCCTTTGAATTCCTGATGACCATCGAGCCCGTTTTGCCGATCACCTCGTTTTTCACGCGCTCGTATTCCTCGAGGCTCACATTATTGTAAGACTTGTAATACTCAAAGAAATTGTTGCTTTTCAGGGATCTGCCGTGGATGATGTAGTCGCCGTCCTTGTCGACAAAGCTGATCTCTACGCTCTCATACTCACCCTTAAGGAATACCAGCTTCTGCTCGAGAAGGTTAAGCGGCACCACCCGCATTAACAGACCGGTCCGCAGTCCCCCGGTATCCGGATCAAGAACCCTCACGTAATTCATGAAGGCGATCGACTGGATCCCGTTTAAGGGATTCGTGTAAGCCCTGGTGAGATTGACCACCCCGTTCACATCACTCACACTGTCGAGATTGTCAAAGATTGGGAGATTTTTGTAGGAGACCGAATAATCGCCGGGCTTCACGGGATTTTCCGCGGTTGAGATACCGGAGAGCTTCGGATCGTCCATAAAAATGAGATGGCCCGTGATCTCGGGCGATACCTTGGCCTTTCTGATATAGGAGATCGCCTCCTCGGCGGTCATGGGGGTACCCGTCTCTGCGGACCGGTTGACATAATTGGACCATATATCGCACAAATGCTGCTCATCCTCAAGATAGTTGGTGATGATCTGATTCACCGTGACCGTCATCTTCTCAAAATCACCTATGGCGGTCTGGTTATTCTCCTCTACCCTGAAATTCGCGTATCGGACGATAAAGACCAGTATGAATCCAATTATGAGAACATTGGGAATAATGACCAGCGCCTTTTTCACGCGCCCCCCTTATCACTCAAAGGTCCCGTATCCCGCGACGGCCTCATCCACGGTAAGATCCCCCTTACCGACCCCGTATGCCGCGACCCGGATCTGTACCGTGAGCGGATCCGTGATGCCGATCACCTCAGGCGAGATCGTGCGGTCGGAAGGAACCTGAGCGAAAGGCGCGTAGACCGCGTCAAAGGACAGATCCTTTGTGGGCGTGACCAACCGCTTCACGGAAGCCATCTCGTCCAGTTCTTTATCCGTGACCAGAAAACGCATAAACTCGTTGGTCATATCCAGATTATCGCAGTCCTTGTTGACAGAAAACTCGATGGACGGGCTGTCCAGGAAATATCCGCCTTCCTCTGTCATCGGGATCGGCGCGAATGTGTACTTGAAAGGCGCATTGGAAAACGCCTCGGACTGGCTCTCTCTCTTTCTGGTGCCGGACACGGTGTCCCCGGCGCAGATCATCATCGGCACATCGCCTTCGAAAAAGCGCAGGATCACCTGGGTATAGTTGTCCTCGATCTTATCTCATTCATTCAGATCGATGCATCCGTTCTGGATCAGCTTCTGTGCCGACTCCAGTGCGGAACGCATGTATTCGCCGGCCGCGGGATCCAGCTCATTGGCGAGCGTGAGCGCTTCGGGTTTCCCGGCAAGCGTGGCCGCAAACAGAGGATAAGCAACGATGTACATGAAACAGCTGGAGGAATCCCGACTGTACCCCATCATGGGACTTGCATAACCCTTGCCGCGGAAAGCTTCGCATACGGACAGGAGCTCTGTCCATGTCGTCGGCACGTTCAGACCTTCCTTCTCAAACAGATCATTGTTCACCAGCATGCCGTAACTTCTGGAAAAAATCGGCACCATCAACACGTGACCGTCCCCGTCTCTGTTGACGAGACCGGGACGGATGCAATTCAGATTGATACCGGGCGCAGAGTCCGAAAGATTCTCCATATGAGTGACGATCGAGTCGTATTTCTCGTTTCCGATCATCCACGCATAGGAGAAGAAGATGTTCGGTTTGTCGTTGCCTTCCAGCGCCGCACCCAGTATGTTTTTATAGTCATCGAGCTTCACATAGCTGAGCTGAACATTTGGATAGATCTCGTTGAATCTGTCAAACTCAGCCTCCAACGCCTCAAAGTTGTCATAACTCCCGACCACCGTGAGGCTGCAGTCGTGTTCTTATCGAGAGACGGAACGAATCCTTCCGCCTTTTCTGCCGGGGCTTTACTGCCGCAAGCCGCCAGCGACGCAACCAGGCCTATGACCAGAATAAGAGAGATCATCTTTTTCATGTTCCGTTTTCCTCCCGATCGATACGATACTCTGCTGCCAGTTGTTCCTTTTCGTCCATCGCGGATCACGAATCTGCTCAGGAGGTCGGTCCGACCTTGGAATCGACATGCATGCCCATACCTGCCGTGTGAGCGGAGACCTCGGACGCAAGGTAAAGAACCGCGTTCGCGACCTCTTCCGGCTTCGCATAGCGCTTGTCCATGGCGTATGCGCCGGCAAGCTTCTCCATGGCTTCCTCGTGCTTCATGGAATCCCCGAAGAAATCCTTCTCGATACGGACCATCATCGGTGTGTCGACCGGGCCGGGGCAGACATAATTGACATTGACGCCCACCGGGCCGAGCTCAAGCGCGGCACACTTGGTCAGACCGACCACCGCGTACTTGGAGGAAACATATGCGCTGTTCCCCGCTGTGGGTTCATAGGCGGCCGCAGACGCGACGACAACGATCGCGCCCGATTTCTTGGCCGCGAGAATGGGAGCCGTGTACTTCATCATCAGCATGACGGAGAACACATTCATCATGTAGGTCTCCTCGAACAAGTCGAGCGTCATGTCCTGCACAGGATGAGCCTTTCCTTCATAGCCGGCATTCGGTACCACGACATCCACCGTCCCGAACTTCGCCACCCTACTATTCGGAATATCAGGACCGCACCTTCGAAATAGCAAAGGCTCTCCTCCCGCAGTGCGTCGATCTCCGGAGATCCGGGACGGCCGCCTGGGATATGTGCTGCGTGGCACTCGGAAGATGCGGCCTGTATTTTGAACTGTGCGTTCAGCTGTGGGATTATGCCGCCGCGGCCCTCATCGCGATGGAATCCGGATGCAGCGTCACTGACCTGGATGGCCGTCCGCTTACATTCAACGGCTCCACTTCAGCCTTGTGCATGGCCAGAGGAATCAAGTCAATCCCGGATTGCTTCTAAAGCCTTTTCATCCGACTCGTCACATCACACGATGTGACGAGTTCTTTTCTAACATCTGCTGTTCCGACTGCCGGGATTCCTTCCGCATCGCCTCACCCTCGATGATGAAATCGTCATCGTCATCCATCTCCCCGCTGATCCTGGAGTTTTTCTCACCCTCGATCACAAAGTCGTCGTCATCAATGTCCTTGCTGCCGGCCTGCGCCTGATTTCCCGCAAGACCCCTGCGCGATTCCTTCTGTCCCGGAATCTGGATTCCGTTTTTGTTCATCATTTCTTCCAGATTGATCTCATTCACCATGGGCTTTGGGGGCTCCAGGCGCGGCGGCCACAGATCCTTCATGGTAAGCGCCCCGTTCTGTCTCGCCTGTCCCATCGGGCTCGACGGATTCGCATGCCCTGCGGCATAACCGCCGGACGCGTTCCTCAGCTGCCTGTAAGCACGCTCCAGCTTCTCCGCGTCCTCCGCGGAGAGCTCCGCCGCTCCCTGATATTTCCCCTGCATCTCCCGGATCGTCTCAATGCAGTCATTCAGCGTCGTCTTCATGAGCTTGAAGGGACCGGAATCCCTGTGAATCCTGCTGTCCGTCCTGATAAAGCTGGTCCGTATCCCCTCCAGACCGGTAAGCTGCGCCGTGAGATCCTGCGCGTGGATCACGCCCTCGCGCCGGTACTGCTTCTCAACAGATTTCGCGGCATTGTACTTTATCTGTTGCTCGTCCCGTGCGGTCGCCCAGTTCTTCACGCCCCTCTGCATATCGCTGATGATGTCAAAGATGTTGTTCCGCGGCGCATTTTCCCCAAATTGTGTCCCCCGATTCCTGAGATCATTGAACTTATAATTCGCAAAGTCCTTATCCTCCACGACCGTGATCTTCTTGTCCTTTATCGCCTGCTGGACATCCTTGATCCTGCTCACAGCCGCCTTCAGCTCCGCTTCGGTGAAATTCATATCCTGATACTGGAGCCTGAGCTTCTTCTCATCCATCGCCATGATGGCGTCCGCCCGGTCCTTGCGGATGATCTTCATATGCTCCGGCAGCGCGTTGTAGCATTTACTCCCCTGCATCTTATTCTTACGAAGCGTGCCCATGGACATATCGTTGTCGATCGCCTTGATGCCCACCAGTTTCATCCGGCCTTCCACTTCCTTCATCTGATACATCAGATTGCCTTCGTGGCGGTCCGGGTTGCCGACGATGTAATCCATCACCTGAATGTCCGACAACTGTCTTAAGATCTCCGGATCATCCAGCATCTCGGGATGATCGCTCAGCTCACGGAGGGGATCGTCCGCCTTTAACCGGTGGGCATCGCTCCCGGTGGCTTTCTCCTGAAAGACGCCGGTGATCACGTTGCCGTCCTTATCCTTCAACTCCATCCGCTCCGCGCGCGCCACCAGATGCCCCATACCGAGCATATCCGCCATGCGCGACACAGCGACATTGCGCTTGGGAATATCTTCTCCCTCGGGGATCCCGCCCTTGACTGCGTTGGTGTTTATGGTGCCATAGGTGTCCCCGGCCTCCATGATGAAATCAACGAAGTCATTCAGCGTCTGAGCCTCGCTGAGTTCGATCCAGAGGCGCCTTCTCTCATTCTCATCGGGTACCATCGCTTCGACCAGTTTCCCCAGATACCGCTCCGC
>JAIKYU010000092.1 GCA_024682835.1 Lachnospiraceae bacterium
GTTCCCCTCGTGACCTTGCTGGTCTTCCGTTCTCTTTACTTGGTTCGTTCTCTCTGAACGATTCTCCGATCCATCTTTCGATGCATCTTTCGGAATCTTTCAGGGTTGCATTACTGTTCAGTTGTCAAGGTCCGCGTTGCATGAGCAAGTGCGTCCAGTCAGGAAAACCTGGGGCGGAAGCTTGCTTACGTCCACAGGCTTTCCTGACTGGACATAAGCGGCGAAGCCGCGACCGAGAGACCGTAGGTCTCGAGGTGGCACTTGCCTGCTCTCTCAAGCTGCTCTCTCAAGCGAGAGCGTTTAATATCTTATCATCGGTTTCTGAGGATTGCAAGGGGTATTTTCATTTTTTTTTAAATTTTTTTCAAAACGCAAGATTTAGTGGATACGGATCTCTTCATATACTATAGAAAGGTGTTTTCGCCCGGATAATATCAGTCCGCGCAGGCACACCATCCATTGACGGGTTGTTCCACAGAAAACGGGGCAGCTCTTCTCACAAGCTGCCCCGTCCTCGCGCCTTACGCGCTCTTTCACTTGAGCGGAGAAGGAGGGATTTGAACCCTCGCGCCGGTCTCCCGACCTACTCCCTTAGCAGGGGAGCCTCTTCGGCCACTTGAGTACTTCTCCTTACGGCACGACATCGCTAATTATAGACCATTTTTCTTCCTTTTGTCAACCGCGATCATACGCGCGCGACAGCGCGCTCTCTACGCGCGACGCGATCATTTCCGCGGCCTCCCTTCTGCCCAGCCACTTGACCGGCGGGAAATCAAGTCCGCGCAGGCGCGCGGCTTCCTCATCGTGCGCGCAGAGAAACAGGAACGGCAGCTGCGGATTCTCGTCGCGCAACTCCGTGTACAGGTCGCACCCGTCCCCGTCCGTCAACAGCACGTCCGTCACCACCAGATGCGGCTTGAAGCTCACGGCGATCTCCCGCGCCTCCCGCATGCTCGCCGCGCACTGCGTCCGGTAACCCGCGCCGGCCTCCTCCAGGATGCGGCACAGAGAGCTTCCGAATGACGCTTCCTTATCAACGATCAGGATTCTGTAACTTTTCATAATAAACCATCCCCGATGAAAAGCGGTTTGTGATATACTGAATCCGCATTGTCTGTATCGTTATCATACAACACGACGCGATCAGGGTCAAAAACGTTTTCAGCAATTCAGAAAGGGTTTTATATCATGAAGAAACATCGCCTGTCTGCCCTCTTTCTTGTCGCTTTGTTCTTGTTTAGTATGCTTGGCGAAGCCGCGTACGCGGCGCCGAAAACCATGCCGAACGGGGTCGTCTTTGACGCCGCCTTCTACGCGGCCACTTACCCGGACGTGGTAGCCGCGCTGGGCAAAAGTGAATCTGCGCTGTTTAAGCACTACATGACCTTCGGGATCAAGGAGGGGAGACGTCCCACCGCGGATGCCGCTGCGGGTCAGCCCGCCGTGCAGAAGCCCTCGGCAACCGCCGCGCCGGTCGTGGCGCCAAAGGCCTTTCAGAAACGATGGAAGGGCCGCAACGTCTCCATTCTCGGGGACAGCATCTCCACCTTCGGCGGCACCATCCCTGAAAACTATGTGCCCTTCTACCCGAAGGATGAGATGCCCACCAGCGATCTGACCTGGTGGATGCAGACGATCCGCGCCGGCGGAATGAAATATGTCCGCAATGCCAGCTGGTCCGGCTCGCGCGTCACCGGCAACGCGAATGAAGAGAGCGGCAATCCCGGCTGCAGCGTCAAGCGCGCAAAGGATCTGTTCGGAAAGGACACCGCGCCGAATCTCATTTTTGTCATGATGGGCGCCAACGATTTCCTCGCTGACGTCGCACCGGATTCCTTTGCCGCAGGCTACCGCACGATGCTTAACAATCTGCGCAGTATCCATCCGGGGGCACAGGTCGTGTGTCTGACCATCACGCCGATTATCTGCACCTCCACGGGGACCCGGATGCAAAATGACAGCGGTCTCACCACCGACGACTATAACAGCAGGATCCGCACTGTCGCCGCGGAATTTGGCATACCGGTCTGCGACACCGCCGCCTGCGGCATTTCGACCGACAACTGGTCCGCTTATCTGATCGACGGCCTGCATCCGAATGCGCAGGGGATGGCGTTAATCGCAAGCTACATTGTTAACCATCTGTGATGAGTAAGTTGCGAAGCAACGGAGCAATCCGTGGGCATCACATCCGTAAGGAAGCCCCGTTTACGCCTTGAGAATTCCCGAACGGATTTTGTGATAAATCCCTGCCGTCAGCGGGCTGTCTGCCAGCCTGCGCCGAAGCGGCTGAAGCGTCAGCATCAGGTAAAGCCGGTATCGGAACCTTTCCCCCCGGGAATAATACCTGCCGGTGATCTGCCGGTGCTCGGCCGCTGAGATTTCCCGCCCGCGCGGGGTCTCCGAAAAACCGCCTCCCTCATAATCGCAGATCGTGATTCCCAGCGGCACGGCGCGCACCTTCTTCTCCAGAACGCACCGCAAAAATTGCTCATAGTCCCCGCGCACGCGCCACTTCGTGTCAAACCGCTCCGCGCACATCAGCCGGGCATCGTAAAACAGCGCCTGATGATTGGGGACATTCCGGAAACAGGCAAACCGGTCCATCCGCGGGTTGGCCGCGACGCGCTGCCCCGACCGGCTCTCCACGACATCTCCGTAATAGATTCCCGGCTGCCCCTCGATGCCTGCTTCCTTCCGCGCCTGTTCAATCCGCTCCTTCACCCGCAAAAGCACCTGTCCGTCGTGAAGCAGGTCCCCGCAGTTCAGGAAATAGACCACGCCCTCTCCCGGGTCGCCCATGGCATCCAGCGCCTGATTCATGCCGTCATAGATGCCGGCATCCTGCCGGGTGATCCACGTGATCCGCTGCTCCTCTTCAAGCTCCGCCCGCGCGGCAGCGACCGAGCCGTCCTTAGAGCCCGCATCCTTGACAATGATGCGGAGAGAGGGTTCGCTCTGGGAAAGGGCGCTATGAAGCGTCTGCTTCAGCTTTTCCCCGGGATTGAGCGCCACAACAACGATTGTAAAAAACGCCGCCACCGGTCAGTACCCCGTGTCCGAAAGAATCGGCGGCATATCATGGAACAGAAAGGTCTGGTACGGCAGGATGCGGAAGCCGTCCGCGGACGCGTGGCGCATCATATGGACGAAAAACACCAGGCAGAACAACGCGGTTCCCGCACAGGCCAGTTTTCTGCGCACACCAGCAGGCACGCGCCGCAAGAGCGCCGGAACATAAAAGATCTGCGTGATGGTGAGATAATATCCGATGCGGGAGATCACCGGCAGGTAATTGAAACAGATATAGAGAATGAGCGCCAGCAGGTTGCAGTGACAGTAGAAGCGCATCCTCCCGTCCGCTTCGTCTTCGGTGTCGCCGCCTCCAAGGAGGCTTCCCCGGTCATAAAGTACCGTAAGAAGCAGCACCGCCGCACATCTGAACACGCTGATCAGACTCCCCTCTCCTCCGGCCGCGTAACTGGTCTCCTGGTAGGTCGGATAGAGAAACAGCACCACGCGCAGCACCTGTGCACGCAGCAGAAAGGCAGCCAGCCCTCCCGCGCCCAACAGAACGAGAAGCTCTCTCCTGAAACGAAGAAGGGCAAACGGGTAGAGAACCAGCACCAGCAGCGCCGATTTGTGGAAGCTCGCCGCGAAAAGCACCAGAAGAACAAATTTCGGCCAGTCCTTTTTCAACAGACAGACGATCGCCCACGTGGTCACCGCCAGGGCAAGATAGTAGCGCACCGTGCTGATGGACTGAAAATAATAGCCCAGCAGCATAAACATGGCAAAACTTACGGGAAAGCTGTCCGCCAGCCCGTCGATCGCCGCCAGAAACGCGGCCACCGTGACAAATGCCATCACGCCAAAGCAGAACAGGAAATTCTCCTCCCCGAAAATCCGATAAGCCGACCATGCAAGGAAATTGAATCCCGGCTCCGTGGGCACATATCCGCCGAAACGCGCGAGGTGCATAAATTCGACGTATTTCGCGTAATCATTGCCCACATTGATCCTGAGAGCCAGAATACCAAAGAGAATGGCAAAAATCCCGGCAAGCAGCACCCGGCCGGTCAGAACCCTCCTGGATATCTTTCCGCGCGGCGAAAGACCGACGGTGCACGCCCGTTCCCTCCGGGACAGAATTCCGCACGCGAAAACCATCACCGCCGCCGTCGCCGTAAGATACAGAATCACCGCATTCCCTCCCGCATAAGGCGCCACGCGTCGGCAAAGGAACGCTCTGCCAGCCATTCCTTTCTGTTTTTCAGGAGATAACGAATGGTAAAAAGCGGGGCGAACCGCCCGTACAGCGACCGATACAGTCTTCCGCGGTCACGGAAAAAGCGGTCGTCAAAGCCTGTAAACCACGTCGATTGCCGCGCCGTCTCCCGTCCGATCAGCTGCGGCGTCCGGTAGATTTTTAACCCCTTTTTCAGGGAATCCATGAGAAACAGGGAGTCCTCTCCCGCAAGATACGGCGCGCCGCCGCCGAAAAGAAGAGAAAACCAGACACCGGCCTCGCGCTGCCTGCCGGTGCGGTATGCGATGCTGTATGCGGGATATCTGCCGCTGTTGTAAAACCGCACACGGGCGTAATCCCCGTTATGATAGGTTTTTCTGCCCTCGGACTGCTCCACATTGAAAAGCAGGATATCCGCCTCCGGATGCGCTTCAAACGTACGGATCACCGTCTCTGCGTATCCGTCCTCGTAAATGATGTCCTCGTCCCCGATCAGTACAAGGTCCGTATCCGCCAGAAGCATGCCCTGATTGCGGGAGCGTCCGACTCCGCGGGCTGAATCAAAGACCACCCGGATCCGGTTTCCTTCGAATTCGAATTCTTCGCGCCCGTCCCTTCCGCACTGGTTGACGATCACGGCCTCCGCCGCCAGGTGCATGCGGGCGGCAAGCTCCCGTGGATCCTGGTCGACAGCGGAAATGACATGAGTTAACCGCGGCTGTTCCATCCGTTCACTTCCCCCGGCTCAATCCGTAGAGTCTGCGCAGATAGGGCAGCCTTGCATCATAAAGGATCAGTCCCGCGATCGGAATATTCCGCAGCTTCAGCTGCGCGATCAGATGCTCCGCATACGCGCTGCCCCGCCTGCCGGCCGGCACACAGACAATAGCCCGGTCCGGCTGCTCCTCTCCGGCAGATGGGGAAGCGGTTTCGCAGGGGATAAAGCGGCAGGCTCCCGCGCAAAAATCCGCTCCCAGAACGGAAGAAATCCGCTCCGCGAGCCGCGCACTCTCCTGGTTATCGTCCGACACGGCACAGACGGCCGCCTGGTGGACATTCCGGAACGCTCCCGCGCACGCGGCGCGCATTTCCTCTTCCAGCTGTACAGCAAACCGCGCGTCGGTTTCCGGGCGGCGGTCCGACTCAGCCGGCAGCACGCCCAATACCGGCAGGTCAAATCTCGCGGCACACGCCTCCGGATCATAAACCGCGTCATCCACCGCGTAAAACAGCGCCAGGAAAAAGCAGCAGATCAGGCCGCTGAGAACAGCTCCGAGTATCACCGCGCTCTTCGTGCGGTCCGTCGTGACAACCGGAAGCGGCGGTATCGTTTCCATCACCCGGATCTCGCGGAAGTTTTCATTGGTATCGCCGAATGCGGTCAGTGCGTCCGTCATAGCCGGAAGAACCGCCTCCACAAACGCGGGATCATGATGTGTTACCGTGAGCATCATGACCCGCAGATCCGAGGGCAGCTTGACAGTCACGCTTTCCAGCACCTCTGCACGGGTGATCTCCCCCGTTTTTGATCCGTCTCCGGGCACGAGCCACAGCTCGTCATCCTCTTTTTTTACAGCCGATCCGTCTGTCCGAACCGCCTCACCGGTCTGCTCCTTCTCCTGCGCGGCGCCGGTCGCCGCAAGCCTCTCCATCGCCACATTCAGAATGTCATCGGTGGTGATCAGTTCCTTCCAGGTCCAGGCATTGTAATAATCACGGGCATTTCCGGCCGCATCGCCGGAGAATTCCAGATAGAGACGCGCCCCGCCGGCATATTCCCGTGCGGGCGCATAGATGACATGCAGGAGATAATACACAAAGGCTCCGAGAAGGGCGCCGGCAATCACCGCGAGCGGCAGCACGTACCAACGCGCCAGCAGCCGCAGATAGTACCCGCGGAGAGACAGGTTCTCATCCTTTCTTTTCTGCATCCTTCACCTCCGCGGTGATCTGTCCCTGCTCCACGCCCTCCGTGGCATCGGGAGTGAACAGGATTTTCAGCGTGAGCAGCATCAGCTTCAGATCCAGCCAGATCGAGTAGTTCTCGATATACGTAAGATCCAGCTTCAGCTTGTCGTAGGGGGTGGTGTTGTACTTGCCGTAGACCTGCGCATAGCCTGCAAGTCCGGCCTTGACGTGTGTCCGGAAAATGAACTCCGGCATGGTCTTCAGGTATTCCTCGATGATTTCCGGGCGCTCCGGACGGGGACCGATAAAGGACATCTCCCCCTTCAGAATATTGAACAGCTGCGGCAGCTCGTCGATGCGCACCGAACGGATGAACCGTCCTACCGGTGTGATCCGGTCGTCATGCCGGGTAGCCAGCCTCGCCACGCCGTCCTTTTCCGCGTCGATCCGCATGCTGCGGAATTTCAGGATCTGGAAACGCCGCATCCCCTGCGTGCACCGGACCTGCCGGTACAGCACCGGCCCGCCGTCCGTGAAATGCACCAGCAGCGCCGTGACCAGCATGATCGGAGAGGTGACCACGATGAGCACCAGCGCGAGAAGTATATCGGAAAGGCGTTTCATCGCCAGCTGCTCCGCGCGGATGGACTGCTCTCTGATAAGGAAAATCGGCGTGTCAAACAGGTGCAGCTGTTCCGATCCCTTGATCAGCACGTCTGAAATTTTCGGCGATGTGTAGATCCGGATATTTTTGCCGTAGCAGTACTTCAGCAGCTCATTGCGCTGTGTGGTCGGCACGTCCCAGATCACGATGGCGTCGTAGCTCCCCTCCTCATAGAGACGCTCGACGGCAGGGACGCCCAGCGAAATATCCACCAGCCGGGCGATGGTGTACTTGTCTCTTCTCGACAAAAACTTCCTGCGTATTTCCTCCACCGAATGGACGCCGTGCACCAGAAGCAGTCTTCTGGGCGGAAAAGCCCGCCTGTAGACGGCACTGGCAAGAAGGGTCCAGAGCAGGGTCGCGGACAGCTGAAGAATCGTCATAAACAGGTATGGCCACCCCGGCATGATCCAGTTGCGCATCAGCGAGGAGTACAGATAGGTCAGCACATTCACGATGGTAATGGCAAAGATCTGCGAGAAAAACAGATCCGGTGCCTTGAGATAGCCGATGCGCAGACCGCCGTATGTTCCGAGGAAAAACCACAGTAACGCAAAGTAGATCAACAGAATCAGCAGATGGCCGCGCAGATAAAACTTCAGACCCTCTGTAAAATAGATCACCCCGTTGACGGACATTCTGCGCATGCGCAGTGTCGGGTAGAATTCCGCAAACCAGAATCCCGCGTAGATTGCCGACAGAATGATCAGGTCGACAAACGACAGGAGCAGCACGACGCTTCTTTTTACGTTTTCCTGATGTGTATTCATGCTTTGATCATATGATCTACAATCTCCGAAGGGTTGCCCGTACCGCCCATCCGATCATGCAGCGGATGCTCTTTAACCGGGACAGACCTGCCACCCGGCGGTACAGATTCCAGATTCTCTTCACGGCTACCCGCTTGTCGGAGGAAAGCGACCGAACCGGACGCCTGTAGATCGTCAGCACGCTGTCCAGACCATAGGCCGTTGTTCCCTTCTTCAGAATCCGCCACCAGGTCGCCGTGTCCTCGCTGGCGATTTTCTCCATGTAGATCTCCTCCCTGGAGATCTTTTTCAGGTCAAACATCACCGTCGAGGTAAAGATGATTGTACGGGTCAGCGCATGGCTGTAATCCAGCGTCTTGGGCACATGCACGATCTTCCCCGTGCGTTCGGCGTTTTCATTTCCGAACTCATAGGCCGTAAACGCAAACGCCGCGTTATTGTCCTTCAAAAAGACCGTTTCCAGAAACAGCTTTTCCGGAAGCCACAGATCATCGGCATCCAGAAAGGCCAGGAACCGTCCTGCTGCCGCGCGTACGCCGACATTTCTTGCTCCAGCCGCACCGCGGCTCTCCCGAAGCCGCAGCAGCACGATTTCTCCCGTACCCTTTTCGCTGTCCCGAAGCTCCCACGGATCCTTGTTCCGTTCGTAGAACGGCAGCGTGTAGAGCGGGATGTCCGCTTCCTTTGCCGTCTCCTTGATAATCGCGGCACTTGCATCGCTTGAGCCGTCGTCCACGAGTATCAGCTCCCAGTCCCGGAAGGACTGCCCGAAAACCGATATCATGGTTTCGCGGATGTAGGGCGCCGCATTGTGCACAGGCACGACGATGCTGACCGCTGGTCCCATTCAGAACTCGTCCTTCACAATGTAGATCGGCCGGTTCTTTACTTCCATATAAGTCTTCGCCAGATACTGTCCCACGATTCCGAGGCAGAAAAGCTGCACGCCGCTTACCAGGGAAATGATGCAGACCAGCGACGGCCAGCCGCTGGTCGGATCGCCGAACAGAAGCTTGCGAACGATAATAAAAACAATGAAAACCAGCGCCAGCAGACAGAACAGAACGCCCATAAAGGAAGCGAAGGAGAGCGGCGCCGTGGAAAAACCGATGATCCCTTCGATGGCGTAGGCAAACAGCTTCCAGAAGGACCATTTGGTCTCGCCCTTGCGGCGCTCGATGTTTTCATATTCCATCCATTTGGTCTCAAACCCGACCCAGCTGAAGATGCCCTTGGAAAAACGGTTGATCTCGGAAAGCGAGAGAATGGCATCCACGAACCGTCTGGTCATCATGCGGTAGTCCCTTGCTCCGTCCACGATCTCCGTCCGGGACATGCGGTTGATCAGCCGGTAAAAACGCCGTGCGAAAAACGAGCGGATCGGCGGTTCTCCCTTTCTGGAAACCCGTCTGGTTGCCACGCTGTCATAACCCTCTTCCATGATCGCCTGCAGCATCTGCGGTAAAAGGGACGGGGGATCCTGCAGATCACAGTCAAGCAGCGCCAGAATGTCCCCGGATGCCTTCTGCAGACCGGCATAGATCGCCGCTTCCTTGCCGAAGTTCCGCGAAAATCCGACCAGATGCACCCTCGGATCGCGCTCATGCAGTTCCCGTACCCGGTCTGCCGTGTGATCCGTGGATCCGTCATTGACGTAAAGTATCTCCAGTTCGACTTGCGCTTTTTTAAAACTGGGTTCCTGCTTCAGCACTTCATCGTAGAAGTCAACGATGTTTTCTTCTTCGTTGTAGCAGGGAACGATCAGGCTGAGCAGCATCGCAGTCCTTTCCATCCCGTGGTGGTTTTGTCACAGGAAAAAATAACAACCATAATTATATTATTCCGCAGGGAATTAGTCAAATCGACAGGGATTTTTCGCGTTTTCCGCGCTATCTTGCGCGACATCATTTTGGGCAGCGCAAGATGTAGTGAAACCGCTAAGCGACGGGAATCTGCTTCCAGGCCGCGCAGTCTGTGGCATGCACCGACTTTGTTTTGACCGTCAGAACAATCGTGATTATAATCCATTCCACAGTCGGGATCCGCCATTCCCCCATTGGCATGGCAGCGTTGAATGACGGATCTCTCGGCTCCTGTTTCTTCCGATGTGAGGGATCTTAGTATTCAGCCGGGTTTATTGCCGCACGGCATTCTGCCTGTTTTTCAGCTATCCTCAGATTCTTCGAATCGCGCTGCTCACCATCAAAAAACGATTTGACGTATTCTCTGTCTGAATCCGAACGGAAGTCAGGTTGCCGATTCCGCCGGCAAAGGGCCGCGTCACGGGGAAATCCGCCGGCCCTTACAGCCGACACCTGTGCGTCAGGAGAGTTCTGACGGATTGGTGGATAAGACCTTCTGCCCGTCAGGCAGAAGTTTCAGATAAAACAGAGCTTCTTCATTGATCCCGTTGATATCGCCGATCGAATACCGCAGAGACTCCCCCTCCGGCGTCTCGCCGACCAGAAACAGCTCCTTTTCCGGATTGGTCAGCACAACCGGAACCGTGATGCCCGCCAGTGTCTCTCCGTCCGCCAGTTCCCCCGGCAGGGAGAGCAGGCCCGCCGAGCTCTTCCCCGTTCCCTGCATCCAGGTGACGCAGGAAATGGTCTGGCCGGTCGCATTGATGATATGGAAGGTCAGCGTCCGTCTGCTTTCTGCCTCCGCCCGACCGGCTTCCTCCGCCTTAAGCGTCTGATCAAGCAGCGTCTGCAGCTCCGCATAGGTGTCCTCTAGCTCCCGCATGGCCGGCAGCACCTCCGCATCGATGTCCGCGTCGCCTGTTTTTGCGTAGTCCGTCGAAAGGAAGACATCCACCTGCTTTCCGGCTTCCGTGACACGCGAAAACAACGCATCATCATAGAGGGTATCGTACACCTCCTCCGCATGCGCTCTCGCATTCTCCAGCTCTGTCAGCTGTGCCTTCACCTCGTCCAGCTTTTCGGAGGATGTGCCTCCGCAGCCGGCAAGCAGCACCGCCAGGCACAGAAGTGACAGTATACGGCTAAACTTCTTCATCCCGGCCATCAATTACGCCTACTATCCTTACTTCTCTTTCCATACTCGCGATCGAAATCTGCTGCTCTTTTCCGTTTGATTTCCGCGGTACATGTCTTTCAAGTGCATTTTAGTGATAACATTATAACGGAAATTCGAATAAGAGTATACCACATTCTTGTTTGTCAGAGAAATAATGATAAAATGATGGTCGGAGGGGTTAGCATGCTCATGAAATCAATATCTCCCAAAAACCGACGTCGTCTGTTCCTGTTGGCCGGCTGCGCCGTCTTCCTGGCCGCCTCCTGGCTGAGTCGCGGTTTTGCGGATTGGTATGTCTCCCGCGTCTTCCCGCTGTGGGGAAAGACCTACGGACGGCTGACGAGTCTGGCCCCTTTCTCTGTCGGAGAGTGGGCCATTCTGTTCGTGCTGGTCTGGCTGGCCGTATTTCTCCTCCGGCTTCTTTTTGCGCTGACCGGAAAAAAGGGCACGCGTCTTGCTCGCATGGGTAAAATGCCCGGCAAAACAGCCGATCTCTTCATCTTTATCGCATGGATCATGTGTCTCAACTGTTTCACTCTCTATCACTGCACGCCACTCGACACCCGCGCGGATTCCAGATCCTACTCGCAGGCGGAGCTCGCCGCACTCAGAGATCTGATCGTCGAGGAATGCAATGCCCGCGCACTCACGCAGGAGAGGGATGATGCCGGCCGCCCCCGCCTCCCGGTCAATTGTGACCGCAAAGCAAGAGATGCCGTCGCCGCGCTGGGAGACCGTCTCTTCCCCAGGCTTTCGGGATACAGCGTGAAGCCCAAGGTTTTCTTTTTTTCTGATTTTGTCAGCCAGCAGGAAATGATGGGCTACTATTTCCCCTTCACGATGGAGGCCAATATCAACGGCCGCATGGAACCGCTCAACAAGCCGTTTACCATGTGCCATGAGCTCGCCCACACACATGGCTATCTCTATGAGGATGAAGCAAATCTCCTGGGATTTCTGGCCTGTCTCTCCTCGGAGGAGCCGGCCTTTGTGTACAGCGGATATCTGGGTGTCCTGCCCTATGTGAATAACGACTTTTTAAATTCCGTCGGTAAGGAGGTTTATCGAACCCATCCGGCCATCTCCGACCAGGTCATGCTCGATCTGCAGTTTCTGTCAGAGGAAAGCCGGGTGATTGTAGAAAAAAACGCGCTGCTGGACACGGAGCTGGTCCAGAGCGCGGCGGACGCCTTTATCGATCAGAATCAGAAGCTCAACGGCATCGCTGCCGGCAAAGCCAGTTATTCCCACGTGGTGGCGCTGCTGCTAAGCTACTACGCAGGGGAAGCTTCCTATCTGAAATGATGCCAGGGTCAAGATCCTGCGCAATCCGTGGGCATCATCTGATGCAAATTGACTATTGACCTTCCCGTTACTGCTTCGGCGCCGGTGCGTATTCCTTCGGCGCCGTCAGCCGGCCGTCCTTGCCGAAGGTGCAGGCCGTATTGTCGATGGTTACGGTCTGATCCTTCACCATTTTTCCGTCCGCTCCGAAATAGTAGAGCTCCGGCCAGGTGCCTGACCAGCCGCTGTAGGGCAGGCCGTTGCCGTCGAGCAGATAGGCATCCCCTTCGATCACCTGAAGTCCGGTGAGAAGCTTGCCGCCCTGGGCCGGATCCAGATAGTGTCTGCCCAGCGAGTCTGTAAACCATCCCGTCTGCACCGCTCCGTTGTCGGAGGGTTCACAGACATAGCGCTCGCCGTTGTATTCCACCCAGCCCAGCTGTTTCCGGTAATTCCTGTACAGATAGGTTTTGCCGTCGCGCGTGGTGAACCCGTCCGCGATAATAAACGAGAAAAGATCCTTGTACAGGTGATTGACATCCACGCGGTAGCCGATCCCCTTGACCTGTCCGTGACTGGAGGACTGCCACATGGTGTAGGCGCCCGGGTAGTCCAGTGCCGCGCTGTACTGCGCGATCCACCGGTCATATTTGATATCTCCCATCCGGGAAAGGAACCAGTTCCTGGAGGAATAGACCATCGGATAGTAGCCGGCTGCCGCGATGACGTCGCAGAAGGCCGTGACAATCGCAGCCTGATCCGCTGGTGCGATGCTTTTCAGCGTGGAATCCTCATAATCAATCGCCACCGGAAAACTCACGGTATAGGGTGCGATGGCATTCAGCACAATATTCGCATCCTGCCTGGCCTCGTCCACCGTGGCGGCCACGGAGTAATAGTACACGCCGGCACGGAGACCGACCGCGTTCGCCCCCTGCATGTTCGCCGCAAACTGCGTATCGATTCCTTTTTTGTGCGATCCCACCCGGATCATGGCAAACTGCACGCCGTCATCCTTGACCGCCTGCCAGTCAATGACTCCCTGGTACACGGACACATCGATGCCCGCTGCGTAATGCGTGGCCGCCTGTGCCCTGCCCGCGTGAAAGGGAGCGGTAATTGCCGCGATCACAAGCAGCAGGGAAAACAGCACTCCTCCGCCGCGTTTCATGGCCTGATTCTTTCTCAACTGATGCCTGATTCTCATTCTCTTTCCGGCTCCTTTGTCGGTTTTTGTCTGGTCGCTTTACTGCGTATGAACAAATTGCGTCAATTATAACGGAATCGAATTTGATCTGCAAGAGGGAATGGCCGCCGGAGTTATCTCGCTTCTTCTGCCCCCGAGCGAAGCTCGAGGGAGCCCGTGCGGCTTTGAGCACTGGAATCGCGATCCTTTAGGATCGCTTCCATCAGGCGCTCATGCTTGCAGTCCAGCGTCAGCGTCTTTGCGCGGTGAGCCATGGCAAAGAGCGCCGCACCGCACCCGATTGCTGCCGGAATCTCGAATTCCGCACAGCGGATCGCCATATGGGAGGCCGCACCCCCGTATTTTGTCACAAGACCGGCAATCCCTTCGGAAAAAATCCAGTCGTAACCCGGATCCGCCTTTTCGATACAGACGATCCGGCCGGACAGCGCCTCCCCCATCTGATCATCCTCAAGCACGCAGACCGGCGCCGTTACCCGTTTTTCGGTGATGAAATTGGGCCGGGAAACCGGGTTCTCGATGTAATCAAAATCCCGCTCCGATCCGATGACAGACGGCAGAATCAGCTCGCTGTTGATCCGGTACAGCTCCCGTCTGCGGTCGATGATCAGACGCCAGAACTCCCGAAGTCTGTCGATATCGGTGTAATACTCCGCCGCGTAAATTTCCGGCAATTCCAGATAAGAGAGATCTTTTACTTCGATCCCTGCGATCTCGCCCAGCGCCTTGATGCATTCCAGCACATCGCTCAGACTTCTGGTGAAAACAAACTTGAAGTGCTCGCGCTCCTGCGTCGCCCGGCGAAGAAACCGCAGCATTTCCCCGGCCTTCACGCCGTCAAATGAAGCATCCTCCATAGCCCGGCTCAGCGCGTCCGTCATTTTGCGGTCAAGCGCTGGTTCCTCCATCCGATCCGACCTGCTGTCCCTTGCAGACACATCATCGGCCGGCTCTCCGACCTTTTCTTTTTCCCCGGTAAACAGCAATCCCATCCGGTCATACCTCGGACTCCGGATATTGTAGGTGCCCGCACGAAGATGTCCGTATTTTGAAAGAAAAGTCTCGACAGACAGCCTTCCCGCTGTCAGCGCCCGGTGATCCTGTTCGTATTCCTCGGCCACCGTATGGATGGAAGCTGCGAACGCACGGGCCGTGTCGGCATCCACATATCCCTCCTCCTCCAGGGATCGCGCGAGGGATCTGGCAATAAAGGCACATCTGGCCTGTCTGGAAAACTGCGGCGTGCCAAACCGGCAGACGGCCTCCGTCAGGGTCCTGATTGTCCGGGACAGAAAGCGGAAATCCGTGTTTCCCCGGGTCAGATTGTGCACATCGAGACGGATCCGCTCCAACTCCCGCAGATCCTGTTCATCCGCTGTGAGAATTCCGTCGTAGTCCGCGATGACCTGGCGGGTCAGTTGCCGAAGCGCCTGTGAAAGCTCCGACCGCTCCTTTTCGGAAAACGTCTCTGCCATCCCCGCAAGCCTTTTTTCCATGGAAAAATCGAAGCAGTTGACGGCTATTTCAAACTCAATCTTGTCATGCGCTGACCAGTCCTTTCGCAGCCGCTCCAATCCGAAGGCGCAAAGCTTCTCCGCAAGCGGGCGGGAAACCGCTGCCGGAACCAGCGCTTCAAACGAATACTCCAGACTGATATACGGCTTGTTTCCAAACCGATACATCAGTTCGCGGTCCACATGGCGGTAGCCCAGCGGCACGATGCCCTCATTCCAGGCACCGCGGGTGATGATCTGTCTGTAGAGCGAATAGTCCAGATTCTTCGGATTATCTCCGATCATCTCGGCGGGATTCCAGAAAGCCATATCCGAATAGCAGGAAATCCTGCGCCGTTCCTTCAGCCGGTTATAGCCTTCGATGGTCTGCCCTCTCGCCTCTTCGATCTCGCGGCCGCCGCCTCTGCGGCCGAATTTATATGCCGCCGCAAGCGGTCTCACCTGAAAGATCACCACAGATTCCTCCGTGATGGCAAACTCGATATCCAGCAGCATGCCGGTGAGAATTTCCTCGATCTCACGAACCGCCGCGATCAGTCCCTTCCACTTCGTCGGGACATGCTCCATGGCAATGGAATGAATCATCCAGACCGAGGTGCTGCCTTCTCCGGAGGTCACTGCATCCGTGCTTCCGGTCTCGTCGAAATTGATGACGTAATACGGACGGTTGCGCTGAATATCCCTTGTAAAAATCACCCCGGATACACGAACCTGTTCCGTCTGGCGCTGGATGAGCACCTGCTCCTCCACGTCCGGATCGGGACCATAGGATGCGATGACCTCTTCCACTGCCGCCCGGATCTGCTCCGGCTGGCCGGCCTTTGTGCCGATGACGCTCTTGAAGTGTCCGGCATTGGATTCCTCAAACGCATCCTCTCCCCGGGAGGAGCTGCGGATGACCACGCGGCTTCCCGCAAACATGCCGGCAATATTGGCAGCGACCACCTTCGGATCCCTGCGGAATTCTCCCACGGTAGTGACCAGGATATCCTCTATCCGCCCCCTGGTGATCAGCTGCTGCAGGGAAAGCAGCGTATTGGCCTTGGTGGAGATCAGGTTGTTCACCTGTCTGCCGGGCGTCTCGTCGCGGTTGAGCGTGTCCAGAATGCGCTGCGGCGAAAGCTTGTCGTAGTAATCAAACAGGACCACCTGCCCGCCGATCGTCTCCAGATACCGCCTCGCCGGCATCACTCCGAAATCATCCCCGTGGAATAGCGTGATGACGGCGTCCGGGTACTGCTCGTGCAGCATGCGCAGATTGTCAATGGGATCAAAAGTCCGCTGCGGGATCACCCGGTCTACATATTTAATGCTCTCCAATACAGCGCGCCGCTCCGTCTCGTCCGATACATGCGCACCGAACCACGCGTCCGCCGCCGCATCGCTCACGAGACCGAAAACACTTAAATCCGCCCCCTCCGCGGCTCTCTGCAGGGCATGGATATGCCCGTAATGCAGAAGATCCACCATACCGAAGCTGTATGAGATTTTCATAGGCGGATCAGCTCCTCAAGCGTTCCGTTTTGTGCCCAGGAGAGTGCCTTTTCATAGTCCTCGTTGGTATCGAATTCGATCCAGCCGTGACGGAACCGGACAGCCTCTACCGGACGACCCGCCTCGATCATGGCGTTCAGCAGATCCGTCATATACGCCTTGCGAACCGGTTTACCGGACTGCTGCCAGGGTCTGTCCGGATAATCACGGTACGCGATCCGCATGGTTTCCCGGATCCCCGCGAGAGCTTCCCGGGAAAACTTCAGCAGTCCGATATACCTGGCGCTGATCTGCTCCATCGGCGGATTCTCCAGCCCCAGCTCCGTAATATGGTTATTCTCATCAATGGCAAGGCTCTCGGTATCAAAATCCACCCGCCCGTATCGCGCCTGCCAGTAGGTTTTCCAGTCATCATCCACCGCGACACCGATATCCGCGGGACTTTGCATCATCTCCCGAAGCATTCCGCTCTCAAAAAGAATATCAGAGTAGCTGACGATACAGTCATCGTCGAATTCCGCCTGCGCAGTCAGCAGCGATTCCACCATGTTGGTGTTTGCAAAATCCGTGTTATTATAGTAGACGACGTCCCCGTACGCGATCTTCTCTGCTGCGTACCCGCGGACAATCGCGATCCGGTCGATTCCCTGCGCGCGGTAGATCTCCAGCTGCCGCTCAATGATCGTCTTTCCCATAAAGGAAAGCATTCCCTTCGGAAGATTCTCCGTGTACTTTTTCAGTCTCGTGCCCTGACCTGCTGCCAGAATGATTGCTTTCATAAATCCTTCCTTTCTTTTCCGCCGGCGGCTTCCTGTTCCTGAAACAGCCGCATAAGAAACGATCTGTCTGTCTCCCTGAAAGGGTTCTCCCGCTCGGGGTGCCACATGGTTCCGACGATCGGCAGCGACCGGTGCCGCACCTTTTCGATCACCCCGTCCTCTGCCGTCATCACCGCCACCAGCTCCCCGCCCTTAAGACCGGTGCAGGCCTGCCGGTGATAGCTGTTGACCTCGGTTTCCGGCTCTTCTCCCCGGATCACATGCCGCACCGCCACGTGACCGGAAACCTCCGTCAGCGTCTCCCCGAAGTAGTCCAGAATCGACTGCATGCCTCGACAGAAGCCATACAGGGGGATCTGCAGATGATGCGCCTCCCCGATCAGCTGCCTGTCTGTCTCATCCCGCTCCGGCGCGTTTCCGCCGTATCGGACCAGACTGTTGCCGCCCGTCAGCACAATTCCCGCGGGTCTTAACGACGCCGTCATGGCCGCGGCGATCTCCCCGCTGTTCGGCACGGGAACCGGCAGAAAGCCCGCCGACAGGATGAATTCCGCGATCCGCTGATCCGCGCAGTCCCGCCGTTCCTGATATGCTTCTACAATTTCTACGCGCTGGGTAAACAGCACGATTTTTCTGTCGGCTTGTTTCTCCTTCAAGGCTTCATCTCCTTCCAGTTGGCGCTGTCGTAGATATCGCCGGGCGTGACCTCCCACCAGGTGCCGCCCGTTGTGTCAAAGGTGTTGCCGTTATTGGTCCCGATGGTGATATTGGTCGCCGTGGTCAGCCGCTGGCTGTGCGACTTTGGTGACGAATTCACCGGATTCCCGGTGAACGGATTCACGGGGTTTTCAATGAGTCCTCCCATCGCAATCGACGGAACGTCGGCATTGGTCATAAAACGCTCATCCACCGCAAATCCCCGGGCATCAAAATCCTTGACCAGCAGCAGCGGATTGTAGGCCTGCGCATCAATTCCGTTGTCCAGTGTCGTGTCGGTGAAGAACGGCCCGTTCCAGCCGTAATACCCGTGATCCGACACCAGAATGATCCGTGTGTTGTCATAAACCCCTTCCGCACGAAGATTGTCAAACCACTCTCCCAGTCGCCGGAATGCCGCCATCTGCGACTCATAGGAGGCTTTGTGATCATCGGTCGAGGGCAGCGGACCGCCGTTTTCCGCAAGGATCGGCCAGCTGTACTCATAGTTGCTGTTGTCGATATACAGCGCCGGCCGGTATTCCGGAAGCTGCAGAGTGTTCGCATCGTGCACCGTGTCATTGGTAAAGAGGCTGACATACCCCTGCTCATCATCCGTGATCCGGGTGATGTCCGACAAATGCTCCAGGGTGGAATAGCTGCTCAAAAACATCAGTCCCGTCCCGCTCTGCTGCTCCTCAAACCGCGATACGCTCCGGTAGGCGCCGCCGTCATACCACCATTCCCTGCAGAAGGTCGGGAGCGCACGGTAGAGGCTGTAGCCGATCACGTGATGCTTCTGCTGCGCACGGTACTGTCCGTTGTATTCCGTATAATCCTCCATATAGTGACCGCGCAGATTGTAGGCGCGCACCCCGGGGATCCCGTCAAACACGGACAGATCCGGCACCTCGCAATAACCCGCATAGGTCGGATCACAAAAGGTCACCTCATATCCCGCCTCCGAAAACAACCGCGGCATCAGGGTGAGCGCCTCGTCATGCTTGTCCCGCAACGTCTGATCCGCCCGTTCGTTGATGGCCGCCGTCGTGTAATCATAGCCGCCGAACACCGCCGGCAAGCCGTAATTGGTGTGATTGGCAAAGGACAGCGTGTTGGGGTAATAGACAAATCCGTCAAACTGCTTTGTCAGAGCCGGATCATCCTCCATCAGATACGGAACCATATGGCTCATCCCCTTGTCCAGCATGATCACCACCACATTTTTTCCCGTCCTGCTGAACCGGTAGATATCATAGCCCGGATCCGCCTGCGCCTCTGTTCGAAGATCTCCCCATTCCCGTTTGAGGGTCCGGTCAATGGAGACCAGCTTCCAACAGACAAACAGCAGCATCGCGGCGGCGACGGTGAGAAAGACAAACCGCAGGCTGCGCGCCGCAAGCTTCTTAAACAGCAGCATACCACCCGCCACCGCGATCATGATAAGCAGCAGATTCACGACATGCTGCGCGGCGGAAAACACCGTCCGGTCTCCGATTTCCATCAGATCCGACAAATCCCTGAGACCGCTGGGAAGCAGAAAACAGTTGATCAGAAAAACAAACAGCAGAATCTCCTCCACCCGGATGATCGTCGTCCTGGTCTCCTTTTTTGCCAGGAAGGTGATCACGCCGTTCCAGATGAGAAACGCGCCGGCTGCCACGAGCAGCGCATGCAGACCGATCATTCTCGGATCGTCATACTGCCCCTCCACCACAAAATCAAGCGGCGAGGATCCGATCACAAGGAAAGGGATCACCCCGCCAAACAGAAATGTCAGGGAAATACCGATCAGTAAAGACTGCACCGGATCCGGTGTGTTTGCTTCGCGGGCGGTCTCCCCGCCCCCCATGCGGGTATGATGGATCAAAAGGCGCAGTGCGGGGAGCAGACAGATAAGCAGAACGCACAGGGTAAAGATCAGGATGCTCCGGGTGTAGATCTTCCCCCGCACAAGCATCACCGCCACAAAGGCCAGACCCGCAGCCGCTCCGCCGATCGCCGTTACCCGCTCCGGATGGCGGCTCCGCTTCATCAGAATATTTTTTCCCAGGGAAAAGACGTTGTTCATGGTCCAGTAGAGCACCAGTCCCGCGGGTGACCGGTACAGAAGAACCAGGAAGAGCAGCGCCATCCCGTAGAGCTGAAGCTTCTGGGAAAACGGCAGTCCTCTGGAATAGATCGCTCCGGAGAGAATGTTCACCAGGGTCATGACAAATGGCAGCACATTGATGGACAGACCCGCAACCGCGAGCATTCCGTCCGGTGCGCCGAGATCCTTTATAAAATGGAAGGAGGCGCCGTTCAGCATCTGCAGATTGGAGAGAAAATGGTATGCGGCCAGGAAAAACGGTATCTGCAGCAGGAGCGATACGGAACCTCTGAGCGCGTAGTACGGACGGTACCCGTTTTCGGCGTAGTAGGCCGAAAGCATCATGGCCCGCTCCTCCCCGCGGAAGGTCCTTTTGATATGCCGCACCCATTCCGACATCCGCTCCTGCTGCCTGCGCTCCTCCTCCTGAATGGCATCCGAGCGTTTGTAAAGCGGCAGAACCAGAAAGCTGATGACAATGCTGATGGCCAGAATGGAATACCCCTTACTGCCGATCATCTGGTAACAGAGAGAAAAAATGAACTCGATCAGAAACTCGATCGGATAGATAAACAGATCATACCACCATGATGTCATGAAGCCGCCTGCTCCTTTTCCTTTTCAGCCGCATAGGCATCCCGCTTTGCAAGCAGATAATCCACCGTCCGGCTTGAAGATTCTCCGATATACTGCCATGCCTCCGCTTTGACCTCCTGACGGGCGGCGGTCAGGGAACCGTCCGCAATCGCGCCGTCGATTACCTCCTTAATCCGTCCGAAATCACCGGGATCCAGACGGACGCCGAAGCGCGCAAGCTTCTCAAAACGCCAGATTTTTTCTCCCTTGAGCCACGCATTGTCATAAGGCGCCGGATCATATGAGGTGTCCGCATAGATCACCGGCCGGTCAAAAACCATGGCAAAGTCGTAGACAACACCGGAATAATCACTGATCAGAATATCCGACCGGTTGAGCACGTCAAAGTTGTCCGAATCATAATTCCATTCCAGCTGATCATTCTCCGGATACCTGTCCTGCAGCGGTTTCAGGATGGCCTTTTCCGAAACCACAGTCTGGGGATGGGGCCGGATGATGATGTGGTAGCCGGTGGAAAGCAGCGCATCGATAATCTCCGCACCGAAGCGGGACAGGATCCCGCTTTCTCCCCAGGAGGGCGCAAGCAGCACTGTGCGCTCCGCAGGAAGGATGCCGTTTTCATCCTTTTTATCTGCCCCCGGGCGGAGCGTTTCCTCATGCCTGCGCAGCAGCTCATCCATGTAGGGAAGACCCACAACCGGCATCTCCTTGGCCGGCAGTCCCCGAAGTGTTTCCACCTTTCGGATATACCGCTCCTGGAAAGCGCCCGTCAGCAGAACGGCATCGTAGAAATCCAGTCCGAACATCCGGTAACCGGTTCCTTCATTGATCATATGAAAGACATGGACATAGAAACGGACATGCCTGGAGCGCTTCCACTGGTAGACCTCGAGTCCCGGCGTCGTCGAAAGACAGATCTGCGCGTTCATCATATTGAGCCTGGCAAAGCCCCGGTTGCCCTCGCCGATAAAGGTGCTGTGCACATACTGAAATCCGCCGGTAAATGCCGGATCCTTCGGATCCATCGTCCAGTATTCCACCGGCTCCTGCCGACGTTCAAACTCCTCCAGAATCGGTTTGAACAGCGTCCAGTACCGCGCGCTTTCGTTAAAAATCACGATCGGATGGGTGTGTTGATCCTCTGCTCCCGCACGTCCGCCGGTGAGATAAAACCGCAGCCGGATCATCAGTCGTTCGAGAAAGTATACCGCAGCCGCAGCAATTCCCATGACCGCGGCAAACAGCATGCTTCCGGTACCCGGATCAATGTACAGACTGATCGGTCTCAACGCGCCTTTCCTTTCCCTGACTCTCTTTCATTCTCCGCCGCTCCCATCAGCAGAAAAAGAAACGGCGTCGCAGTGATTGTGCGAAAGGTGAATGCCTGAACGGCACTCACCGTAACGATAGCAAATATTGCCGTGAGCGTCAAGGCAGACGGCCGGCTCCTGCGCGGCCGCACGGCACTGATAAGCACGAAGACCCAGGCCAACGCCCCCGCCGCTCCCTCATCGATCAGCAGCGTAAACAGCTCGCTGTGCGCGTTGGTGAGCCTTGCCGCACCGAAGGCCGACACAACGAGCCCGCTGATCCGGGCGGAGCTGTAGGCGTAGGCCGCATAGGCATCCGGTCCGATACCGAAGAGCCTGCGTATCCACGGAAGCTCTTCGTACAGACTCCAGGAAATACGCCAGATAGCTCCCCGGCCGTTGGCAAAATCATCCGAAACCATCCACTCTCCCGGCAGGGAGCGCTCCCACAGCCACATATCGACGTCGTGCGGATTCAAAAAAAGAAGCAGCAGCACAAAATAGCCAAGGATCAGCAGGACAGCCACGCCACGTGAAACACCCCGCACCGTGCGTCCGAGCCTGCTTTGTGCGGAAAATACGGACAAGCCGGCGACAATAATGAGCGGCAGAATCAGGTAGCCGCAGACAGCCCCCTGGGTATAGGCGGATATGCCGGTAAGCAAAAGCAGCAGATATGCGCCGGCTCTTGCCGCCGTGTGCCTGTGAAATCCGGTGTCGGCATCCCCTCCCGCGGCGTTTTTTTTCTGCCGGTCCCCGAAAAGCAGGGAAAACCAGACACCCGCGGCAAGTGATCCCGCCAGTGCCAGGTATCCGCAATACCAGTCCACATTGCCGATTGTCGACACAAAGGAAGCGTCCGCTCCCATAAACGGAAGAACATAGATCCCGAAACGGTCAAGCACCGCGATCAGCGTGACCGCCGCCGCGCAGCCTCCGCCGACAAACGCCGTGATTCTCAGGCAGGGGGGAAACAGCCGGGCAAAAAAATAGAACGCCGCAAACAGCAGCTCCGTAAGAAATCCCATCCGCCAGCCGGTAGTTCCCCACAGGGATTCCGCATGATCGCAGGAAAGAAGAAAGCTTACCGTCAGACAGAACAGATAGACCAGCATCGCGAAATCCGTGAGGGCGAATCCCCGCTGCCTATCCCTCTCCTTTTGTCCGCGAAGGGACGACCAAAGCAGCACCGTCAGCACCAGAAGCGGTACGACAAACGCCAGAGTGACCACGCGGTAAGCGTCAAACCGGTAGTTCCCCAGAGCCGCATAGCCCTCCGGCATGTAAAAGGAAAGGGCCGGGATCAGGATGCACAGGTACACCGTGAGAACGATGCTCCCTGCTCCGCGGAAACGATCCGTCGCCGCTGTCTCCTGCAACGCGCGGTTTTCCTGATCGGAGATTTCCGGGCCGGTTTCTCCCCTGCTGCTCATACGCGGAAGCGGTAACCGACTCCCCAGATGGTCTCGATATACTGCGGATTGGAGGTGTCTGCCTCGATCTTTTCCCGGATTTTCTTGATATGAACCGTCACGGTCGCGATATCCCCCACGGAATCCATGTTCCAGATTTTGCGGAACAGCTCCTCCTTGGAGTAGACATGATTGGGATTTTCCGCCAGGAAGGTGAGCAGATCAAATTCCTTGGTCGTGAAATTTTTTTCTACACCGTCAACGGAGACCCGTCGGGCGGTTTTGTCGATCTTCAGTCCGCGGATCTCAATGACCTCATTGAGCTTTGCTCCGGAGCCGACCAGCCGTTCGTATCGTGAGAGGTGTGCTTTTACGCGGGCCACCAGCTCGGACGGGGAGAAGGGTTTTGTGATGTAATCATCCGCTCCGAGACCAAGTCCGCGGATTTTGTCGATGTCATCCTTCTTTGCGGAGACCATCAGCACCGGAATGTCCTTTTCCTCCCGGAGGCGCCGGCAGATTTCAAAGCCGTCCATACCCGGCAGCATCAGATCCAGAATCACCAGATCAAAATCCTCCGAGAGCGCGCTTTTCAGGCCGGTCTCGCCATCCGGGCAGACCTTTACCGAAAAATCGGACAGCTCCAGATAATCCTTTTCGAGATCGGCAATCGCTTCCTCATCCTCTATGATCAGAATTTTATTCATCTTTCCTCCTTGTCCGGCTTTCGCCGGATCTTCTCTCTTTCGCCAGCCGCAGCTCGTAATCGCTTCGCGATTCCTCGCTGTCCGGCTTTCGCCGGATCCCGAGCTGTGACCGCCCACCGAAAAGCATGAAAGCATGTTTTCGGCGGGCGGTCACAGCTCGGCGCCTGGCTCAATGCTTTCCACATATTTCCTCATAACAATATGCATGGTGGTGCCTTCGCCTTCGCGGCTGGTCGCCCAGATGTAGCCGCCGTGGTCCTCAATGATTTTTTTTACGATCGACAGTCCGATGCCGGAACCGCCGATGCGGGAATTGCGGGAGGCATCCGTCCGGTAGAAGCGGTCAAAAATATTGGACAGATCCCGCTGGGCGATTCCTCTGCCGTTATCCTCTATTTCGATCCGTATCGCATCGACTTCATCCAGAATCCGGATATCAATCTGTCCGGTTCCGTCGTCACGATCCATGTATTTGACGCTGTTGCCGACGATGTTGTTGATCACGCGGGAAAGCTGTTCCGGATCTGCGATAATCGTTGTTTCCGGCGCAGTGAGATTGGCAAAATCCAGCTTGATCCCGCGGCTCTCCAGATCAGTTCCGACTTCATCCACGCAGTCGCCGAAGTAGTCTGCCACACGGATTCGCTGAAAGTGATACGGGATCCGGTTGTTGTCGATGCTGGAATACAGCGTGAGCTCGTTAATCAGCCGGTTCATATCCTCTGCTTTGCTCACAATCATGTGCAGATACTTCTCCCGTTTCTCCGGTGTGTCGGCCACGCCCTCCAGCAGGCCCTCGGCGTATCCCCGGATGGTGGTAATGGGCGTTTTCAGATCATGGGAAATGTTGCTCACCAGCTCCTGATTCTGCTGTTCGTGCAAAAGCTTTTCGTCCGTCGACTCCTTGAGCCGCAGCCGCATGTCCTCGAAGCTTCGGAACAGTTCCCCGATTTCTCCGCCCTTTCCGCGGCCGGTGTCCAGCAGCCGGTATTCGAAATCACCGTCACGGATATGCTGCATGGCCTGATTGAGCTCATTGATCGGTTCTGTGACGCCCCGGCTGATCCAGAAGGTCAGAAAGATGCTGGTGATAACCAGTATGGCCGCAATGACGGCAAGATCCTCCATCCGCACGGCGTGTCCGATGCCGAGGAGCGTGACGGTTATCAGAATCAGCGGCATTGCCACAATCACAATACCGGCGATGATCAGTTTGGTGTTCAGTCGCATAATATGTTATAATTCACCTATGTTCACAGTCTGTTCAAAAACGATCCTGCGTAGAGTTATCACCTGTACGGCAGCTTTCCTGACCGCCATCCTCACAGTCATCCTGCCGATACCTGCTGCTGTCTCGGCTTCCTCAGGCAGCGCGGCCTTTGTGTCCCAGTCTGCGGCCCTGGAAACCTCGACCATACGCGGCCTGCTGTCCGATATCAGCGTTGACGTGCGGGGACCTGCTTCCTCCTACACGCTGACCATTGATTCGTCAGCAGGGGAAGACGTCAAGTCGCTGCTCGCGGAGTCGCCGGACATCCGCTACTCACAGCTTGAATGCTATGATCTGTCCCTCACCGCCGTAAATTCACAGAGCATCACCCGCAATCCGCAGTTCGGCGACGCAACCATCACGATTCCGCTTGGTTCCTCCATGAATCCTTCCAAAGGAACCTTTGCTGTCTACACAGTCAACACGGACGGATCTCTGCAGCGTATCGCCTGCGATATTCTCTACGGACGGTCATCCGCCTATGCCGTGCGGTTCATTACCATCCATTTTTCCACCTATGTGATCGCCTACACAGCCGGCGGCTCCACTCGCGTCGTCGGCTCCGTGGGAACCTCCGGATCCGGCACCGTCGTTTCACAGGTGGCCGACGACCGCCCTGCCACCGGGACGCAGACGACCGGAAATGAAACGGGGACTGGCGCAGACACAGCACCAGCCGGCACGAATGCAGCCCTCTCCGAACAGACAGACAATGCCGCAACAACAGCAGCAACCGCAACGCCGTCTTCGGCCGGAAAAGACGCCAACGGAAAGGATCCTTACGTCGTTCCCAAAACCGGGGATCGCAGACACTACGGCCTGCTCCTTGGCGGAATCTTCATCCTGCTTGGTCTTTTCCTCGTCATCGCCCGCCTCGGCAGACGGGCCGGATAGAAAACTCTTTAACCTTTCCCGATGGAGGCGACAAATCTCCTGGTGCGCTCCTCCTTCGGATGATCGATGACATCGGACGCCCTGCCCGATTCGACAATCACTCCCTGATCCATAAAAATGCAGTGATCGGCAACATCCCGGGCAAATGCCATTTCATGGGTGACGATGATCATCGTCGTCTTCTTCTCCGCCAGGGAACGGATCACCCGGAGCACCTCCCCCGTCAGTTCGGGATCCAGCGCACTGGTCGGCTCGTCAAAGCAAAGAATATCCGGCTTCATCGCAAGCGCTCTGGCAATGGCCACGCGCTGACACTGTCCGCCGGATAACTGATGCGGATAATTGTCCTTTCGGTCGGAAAGACCCATGGTTGCAAGAAGCGCCTCCCCTTCGGCAAGGATCGCTTCCTTCGCCGCGGCATCCGTCCTGCCCTGCTCTCTGGCGGCAAGAAGAGGCGCGAGCGTCACATTCCCGAGCGCCGTGTACTGGGGAAACAGATGGAAAGCCTGGAAGACCAGACCGAAATGCAGCCGTTTTTCCCGGATCTTGCGCTCATCCCTGCAGGCGGGATCCGATCCGTCAAACAAAACCTCTTTGTCCATCAGGATCCGGCCGGCATCCGCCGTCTCCAGAAAATTCAAACAGCGAAGCAGCGTCGTCTTTCCGCTCCCGGAGGAACCGATCACGGACAGCGCTTCCCCTTTTTCCATGGAAAAGGTGATGTCCTTCAACACCCGGGTCTCACCGAACTGCTTCTGCAGATTCTGTACTTCCAGCAACGCCATCTCTTCTCCTCTACCGGAAATAGGAAAGCTTCTTCTCGATCTGGCCAAAGAGGAGCGTCAACAGTCCCGAGAACAGCAGATAAAAGACGCCTGTGTAGAATAACGGCCACACAATTCCGGCGCTCTTTATGAACGCCTGTCCGCTCCAGATAATCTCATACACGGCGATCACGCGGGCCAGAGAGGTGTCCTTGACCAGCGTGATGATTTCATTGGACATCGGCGGCACGATCCGCTTGATCACCTGCAGAAGGATCACCCGGAAAAAGATCTGGCTTCCGGTCATTCCCAGAACCTGACCGGCTTCCTTCTGTCCTGCCGGGATCGACTGGATGCCGCCGCGGTAGATTTCGGAAAAATAGCAGGCATAGTTGAAGACAAAAGCCGTCAGCGCAGCCGTAAACCGCCCGCTGTCCCCGCTGCCCCAGACGTTGCTCTGCAGAATGATGCCGGGTCCGTAGTAGATAATCAAAAGCTGCAGCAGCAGCGGTGTCCCGCGCACGATCCAGATCACAAAGCGGATCGGGAGACGCAGCACGGCGAACCGTGACATGGATCCGAAGCTGATGATCAGTCCCAGCGGCAGCGCAAACAGAAGGGTCAGCGCAAACAGCTGCACCGTGGTGATAAAGCCTGTGAATAAAGAACCGGTAACCTCCAGAAACATCGTATGCGTTTTGTCTTATCTGGAGATCAGAGATGCCTGCACGCCGTATTTTCTGGCGATCTCTTCCATCCGGCCGTTCTTGGAAAGCGCTACGAACTGCTCATTGATATAAGCCGTGAGATCGCTGTCCTTGCGGCATCCCACTCCGTATTCCTCGCTCGTGAGCTCCGTCGTGTACACCAGCTCCGGATAGCTTGTGCCCTCGCCGATCATGGCGCCCGCCATCAGCAGGTCAATGATCGCCGCATCGCTGGTTCCCGCCTGAACCTCCATCAGCGTATCACTCTGCGCGTTCACCGCCGTAAACGTGAACCCGTTTTCCTCCGCTGCCGCTTCACCGGCACTTCCCGCTTCCACCGCAAACCGCAGACTCTTCAGACTCTCGATATCCTTATACTGATCTGCTGTCTCCGCCGGCAGAACCACCACCTGCGCATTATTGCAATAGGCATTGGTGCAATTCATGGAGTTTTTCACCTCATCCGTGAGGGTCATGCCGTTCCAGACGCAGTCGATGGACTTGTTGTTGAGCTCCAGAATCTTGTTGTCCCAGTCGATCTCGACAAAATCGACAGCTACGCCGAGGGAAGACGCGATCTCCCTGGCCATATCCGCATCAAAGCCGACCCATTCGGTGCCTTCCCGATAGTCCATCGGAGCGAAATCCGTGATACCCACTACCAGCGTTTTTTTCTCTTTGATGTAGTCCAGATCGCCGCCTGTCTTACCGCTGTCCGCCGAACCGGACTTGCCACAGGCCGCCAGCGACAACATCATCGCGCCCATCAATACTGCTGCAATTGTTTTCTTCATTTTTTTCTCCTCCTGTTCTTCTACGACAGTTGATGACAACTCTATTCTCACAACACCTTTTCCGCATCACCGTCCACAGCGATCTTCCAACGCTGAAGCTCACCCTGCGCCGTGCGTGGAAACGGCCTCATGCGCAGCGAAATTGCGCGGATCTGCCGGCTGTTGGTTTGTTTCTTATTAAACTGCTCCACCTGATACCAGATCTCTTCCCGGGATTTGCCGCGCAAAACAACCGCAAGCACCAGATCCTCTCCGTTCAGATAAAGCGCCGTCTCCGTCTCGATCATCCGGTTCAGCTCTTGCTCCCACTCCGGGCAAAACACCTTTTCCCCATTGGAAAGAACCAGCACCTCATCCTTTTTCCCGAGGACGATCAGCCTCCCCTCCTCATCCATATGGCCCAGATCGCCGGTGTGCAGCCACCCGTCCGCGTCTATCTTTTTCGCGGTGGTCTCCGGATCCTTGTAATATCCTTCCATGGTGTTCGGCGTTTTCAGGTAGATTTCCCCGTCCCGTGCTATGCGGAACACCGTTCCGGGGCAGGGCCGCATCGCGTAGATATGCTTTGGATCCGTGCTCACGGCAATACCGCTGCAGGTTTCCGTCAGTCCGTATCCGTGCATCACACGGATGCCCCTCTTGAACAGCGCCCGAAATGTCGCTTCATCACAGGGACTGCCGCCGATGATAATGGTTCCGAGATTTTTGTTGAGCGCTTCCATGGACAGCATATACTTCAGGATTGCCGGCACGATCGGGATGTAATCGGGCTCAAACATCATCGGATCCTGCAGCGCATGACGAATCCCACGGGACAGCGCCACCTGTGCCCCGATGGACATGGGCCACAGAATTCCGGTCACAAATCCGAAAACATGCCACAACGGCAACATGGAAAGCACCAGATCCTTTTCTGTGCCATGTGCCGTCTGCTGTCCGCCCCACGCGCAGGTAAGCAGCGCTTCCTGCGAGAGAACCACCGCCTTCTGCCAGGCAGTCGTTCCGGAGGTGAAGAAAAGAATCTTCCCGCCGGATTCGATCTCCTCTTCCCTGTGAAAAACGCTCTCCTCGCCGCTGCGTACGCGCGCGGCCCGGATCTCATTGATATAATCACCAAAGACCTGTTTGCCCTCGTGATCCGTCACATAGAGAGAGTCCACTCCGCAGAGCTTCACGAGCTCCATCATCCGGTCGGGCTGCATCAGCACATCAAAGAGCACCGTGCGCTTTCCGGCGATGACGGATGCAAACATCGTGATAATCCACTGCACCGACGCATTCGCATACAGACCGACACAGGTGCAGTTCTCCCGCCTGTAACGGGACGCCTGTTCCATGACGCGCAGATACAGTTCATGATAGGTGATGCGGACCTTTTCCTCGTATTCCGCTGTCAGAAGTGCCGTGCGGTCGGGAAAACGCTGATCCAGATCCGTCAGCATTTCTTCGAAGGTATGATAAGTCGTCATAGACGGTTCACCTGCCTTTCCGGTACTGCCCCCTGCAGATTTCTTTCAGAGGGAAATGTCCATGCTCGGCGGATCCGTGGGGAAATTTAAGAATCCCTGCATCCAGATGATTCCCTTAAATCTTCTTCCGATGGCCGGTTCCCCATAGAGATCCTTTTCATTGATCGCAACATCAAAAAGCAGATCGTTGCACGCGATACGCATGACGATCACGTGCTCTCTTGTGAGAAAATTGGTGGTCCTGCGGATGTCGACGATTTCTCCCAGGATGGAGTACTGATCACATTCTACACCATAGGGCATAAAGCTGGTATCCACCAGCGTGTAGATATCCGCCTTGCGCGCCTTCCTGGAAAGCGCGGAATACATGTCCATATCATAGAGCGTCAGCGTCTCGATCGCATCCTCGTCGCCGTCCTTTGCCGCCGCGATGACCTGGTTGCGTCCCACGGACTTGCGTCTGAGATCCTCCCGCTGCGCCCTTGTCTTGGCGATCGGCATCACAATGGTTCCGGACAGAGACAAAGCCGAAAGCGTCACCGTCGTGCCGGCCGGTGTGTAGAAATCATCCTGCCGGACACGCATCCAGCCGATTTTGTTCTGCAGGTAAAAAATCATAGTCACGCCGACACGCAGCTCATCACACACGCAGGCATAGGAATCCTCTGCCGCATGGCGCTCGACGGTCACCTCTTCTGCCGTGCTGACACCGGTTCCGCATAGATACGGATAGTAGTAATCGTAGATGAAGTGATCCCCCTCATCCATTTCTCCGCAGACAGCCAGACCGATGCCGGATCCGAAATCACGCTCAAACTGCGCCAACAGTCCTTCATCCTTGTCTTCGTCCGCCCGCTCTCCCAGTGTCGTATAGATCCGCCTGTCCGCATCCTGCACGGAATCCGCTATGATTTTGTGCAGAGCGCTCCGGCTCTTCACCTCAGAAAAGCCGATGGCTCGTAAATACTGATGCAAATGCCACCCTTTCCCGACAACGCTGTTGTCGCAATGGTTACTGCTGCGGTACCAGAATCTCTTTCCCGCCCATATAAGGCTGCAGCGCCTTGGGAATACGAACCGACCCGTCAGCGTTCAGATTGTTTTCCAGAAATGCGATCAGCATGCGGGGCGGCGCCACCACCGTATTATTGAGGGTGTGTGCCAGATAATTGCCCTTCTCTCCCCTGATCCGGATGCGGAGACGTCTCGCCTGCGCATCTCCCAGATTTGAGCAGCTGCCGACCTCAAAATACTTCTTCTGCCTCGGCGACCACGCCTCAACATCGCAGGACTTGACCTTCAGGTCCGCCAGATCTCCGGAACAGCATTCCAGTGTGCGCACGGGCACATCCAGACTGCGGAACAGATCCACGGTATTCTGCCAGAGCCGGTCGTACCAGATTTTCGACTCCTCCGGCTTGCAGACGACGATCATCTCCTGCTTTTCGAACTGATGGATGCGATAAACGCCCAGTTCCTCGACGCCGTGAGCCCCCTTCTCCTTGCGGAAGCAGGG